>DATFVL010000106.1 GCA_035260325.1 Candidatus Methylomirabilota bacterium
CCCCGCGGAGGCCCTCGCTCGCCTCGTACGGGAGCGGCGCGTGTCGCCAGTCGAGCTCGTTCGGATCTATCTCGCGCGCATCGAGAAGCTCGACGTGCGCCTCCGCGCCTACATCACGCCGCTCCCCGACGCGGCGCTCGAGGCCGCGCGGCGGGCGGACGGCGCGGTGATCCGCGGCGAGCCGCTCGGCCCGCTGCACGGCGTCCCCTACGCCGTGAAGGACCAGTTCGACACCGCGGGCGTTCTCACGACGGTTGGCTCGCGCATCCTCGAGCGCCACGTCCCCTCAGAGAATGCGACCGTGATCTCGCGGCTCGCCGCCGCCGGCGGCGTGCTCCTCGGCAAGCTGAATCTGACCGAGTTCGCCCTCGGCGGCACGCAGGAGTTTCCGTTCGGCCAGCCACGCAATCCGTGGAACCCCGAGCACGATCCCGGCGGGTCCTCGTCGGGCTCGGGCATCGCGGTGGCGGCTGGGCTCTGCGCCGTCTCGCTCGGCGAAGATACCGGAGGCTCGGTGAGGACGCCGGCGTCCTGGTGCGGCGTCGTCGGCCTGCGCCCGACGTGGGGACGCGTCTCACGCCACGGCTGCTTCCCGCTCTGCTGGTCCATGGACACGCCGGGGCCGCTCGCGCGCACGGTGGAGGATGCGGCGCTCCTGCTCCAAGTCGTCGCGGGCCACGACGCGCGCGACCCGTGGACGAGCCGCCGTCCGGTGCCGGAGTATTCGCGGACCCTGGAGGGCGGCGTGCGCGGACTGCGGATCGGGCTCATCCGCGAGCTCACGCTCGGGCCGGAGACCGACGCCGAGATGAGCGCGGCGGTCCTCGCGGCCGCCAAGCGCCTGGAGGCGCTCGGCGCCGCGGTGGAGGAGATCTCTCTCCCGCTCGTCCCGCTCGCGGGGGCGATCTTCATGGCGCTCGCGGATTCCGACGGCGCGGGAGTCCATCGGCGCTGGCTCACCAGCCGCGCGCCGGAGTACGACCGTGGCACGCGGCGGCGGCTCCTGACGGCGAGCCTGATCCCGGCCGCGGCCTACCACCAGGCGGCGCGGGCGCGCGCGCTGCTCCGCACGCAGCTCCTGCACGCCCTCGACCGCTTCGAGCTCTTGCTCTGCCCCACGGCCCACCAGGCGGCGCCGCCGATCGCCGCGGGCAAGGGCGCGATCACGTCGCGCGCGGAGGTCGCCGGCAGGTTCTTCACCCGGCGCTCCTACGTGACGCCCGCGGCCCTCGCCGGGACGCCCGCGATCGCCGTCCCCTGCGGGTTCACCCGCGCCGGCCTGCCGCTCTCGGTCCAGCTGATCGGTCGGCGTTTCGAGGAAGCGACGCTCCTCCGCGCGGCGCACGCCTACGAGCGGGACACGGAGTGGGCCCGGCGCCGGCCGCCGCTCTGAGCCGCTACCCGCTCCACTCCGGGTAGGTCTGCGGCGAGAGCTCGTCGGCGCCGCGGCCGGCCCAATCGTGCTTCGCCATGCGCGGCCACATGCGCTCGCCCGCGGCCTGGAGCCCGCGCAGGATCGCCGGCTCGTCGGCGGCGAGGACGCGCCCGCCGTCCACCACGAGGCGGCCGTCCACGTAGACGCGGTCCACGTCCTCGTCGGTCGCGTTGTAGACGATGTTCTTGACGGGATCGCGCAGCGGCGTCATCCGCCACGAGGACGCGCGCCAGAGCACGAGGTCCGCCCTGGCGCCGGCAGCGATGCGGCCGAGGTCGTCGCGGCCGAGAGCGCGGGCGCCGCCGAGCGTCGCCGCGTCGAACACGTGGGCGGCGGTCGTCGCCTCGGTGTTGCGCTCCACGAGCTTTCCGACGACCGCCGCCCAGCGCATGGCCTCGATGACCGACTGTGGATTCGTGTCGGTCCCGAGCGACATGTTGACGCCGGCCGCGCGGTAGCGCGCGAACGACTCCATCGCGACGCCCCGCCGCGCGAAGACCCACACCGCGTGGGCGACCGAGCAGCCGGCGTCGCCCATCAGGCGGAGATCGCCCGCCGGGTGATTGGTCCACGACGAGCCGCCGACGATGATCGCGTGGCCGAGGATCGTGCGCGGGTCGAGGAGCCCCAGCTCGTGCATCCAGGCGACCGGCGTCTTGCCGTGGCGGGCCAGCAGCTCGTTGAACTCGACGACGGACTGCCCGGCGTGGACCTGGTAGGGGCAGCGCCGCTCGTCGGCGTGGCGCTTCGCCTCCCGGAGGAGCTCGGGCGTGCAGGTGTCGAGCTGGGCCGGCGCGAAGAAGCAGCGGACGAGGCCGCCGTGGGCGCCGTCGTGGCGCGCGTGGAACTCGACGGCGCGGCGCAGGCCCTCGCGGCCCTCGGCCTCGTTCCACTCCCACACGACGCGCCGCCCGTCGCGCGTGAGCCAGCGGCCCGAGCGGAACGCGAGCCCCATGTAGACGCGGAGGCCGTAGCGCCCCGCGCGCTCGACGACGTACTCGCCGAGCCCGCCGATCTCCATGACGGTCGTGACGCCGCCGCGCAGCAGCTCGGCCATCGAGAAATCCACGCAGGCGCGGCCGGCCTCGTCGTCCTGGGCCGCGCTCCGCACCGGCAGCATCTCGAAGAGGCCCGAGTACCAGAACTGCGGGCTGCCGCGGTCCTCGATGAACGAGCGGTCGAGCGGCGAGCCGCCGAGGTGGGCGTGGGTCGAGATGAGCCCTGGCGTCACCACGCGGTCGGCGGCGTCGACCGTCTCGTCCACGGTGCCGTCGAAGCGCGGCCCCACATGGAGGATGCGGTCGCCCTCGAGCACGACCACGCCGTTCCGGAGCAGCCGATGGCCGCGGCCGTCGAAGGCGATGACGGCGCCGGCCCGGATCGCGGTGCGTCGCGTCGCGCTCATGACTGGCCTCCGCTTACACGACTCGGGCCGCCCGTGTCAATCGCCCGCCGGCTCCGCTTGCCAGCCGCCCGTGAATGCGGTATCAGCGTGGGTCGTCGGGACGCACCAGGGGAGGGTCGCCATGCCGCGCCAGATAAAGGTCGCCGCCGCGCAGATGGGTCCGAACAACGAGGGCACGCCCCGCGAGGAGATCGTCGAGCGGATGCTCGCGCTCCTGGAACTGGCGATCCGTGACGGCGTCGAGGTCGTCGCCTATCCCGAGATGGCGCTGACGACCTATTTCCCGAAGAAGATCCGCCCGGACTTCGAGCAGTTCTTCGAGACCGAGGTGCCGCCCAAGGCCCTCGAGCCGCTCCTGCGGCGCGCGGCTCAGGCGCGCGTGGCCGTGCACGCGGGCTTCTGCGAGAAGGCCGACGGCCGGCGGTTCAACTCGGCGCTGCTCACCGACCGCGACGGCCGCCTCTGCGGCACGTTCAGAAAAATCCACCTCCCCGGCACGAAGGCGCCGGACGGCTTCGCGCAGGTCTACGAGCCCTACTACTTCGCCCACGGCGACTCGGGCTACAAGGTCTTCGACTGCGCCGGCGCCAGGGTGGGCATCGCGATCTGCCAGGACCGCCGCTACCCCGAGAGCTACCGCTGCCTCGCGCTCGAGGGCGCCGAGCTCATCCTGATCGGGTACAACACGCCGACCTCCCCGCTGGCACTCGAGCTGAACGAGCTCTGCATGCGCGCGGGCGCCTACGCGAACCTCTGCTTCGTGGTGGGCGTCGCGAAAGCGGGCGTCGAGGACGGCGTCGAGCTGATCGGGGGCTCGTGCATCATCAACCCGCTCGGCCAGGTGCTCGCGCGAGCGGCGACGACGGGCGACGAGCTGGTCGTCGCGCGGCTCGACCTCGACCAGATGGCGCCGGTGAGGAAGCGCTGGAACTTCCTCGGCCGCCGGCAGCCCCAGCACTACGCGCGCGTGCTGAAGCCCGTCACGGAG
>DATFVL010000107.1 GCA_035260325.1 Candidatus Methylomirabilota bacterium
CGAATCGAAGGTGAGGCGCCGGACGGCGTGCTCGAGTGACATGATCCCCTTCTCCCTCACCCAGTAGCCAAGGAGCCGCGTCGGGTTGCCCACGTTCGAGTGGAACTGCACGTGCGCGCCGCCGTCGGAGAGCCCCACGACCGCATAGGGGCTCCCGAGGATCTGCGCCACGGCCTCGGTGTCCATGTTGATTTCGCCGAGGCTGAAGACCGTGCCGAGGTCCTCCTCGACCGCCAGGTCGAGGAACGCGTCGAGCGGCTCCTTGCCCTGCGCCTTCGCGATCTGGGCGATGTTCTGTCCCGCGAGGCCGCGGTTCTTCGGAAGCTGCGGCTCCTCCACGATCATCAAGTCCCAGCGCTTCGAGAACGTCGAGTCCGGCCCGAGCGGAGCGTCGACCTCGGCGCGGAGCTTCGCGCGGAGCGCCGAGTCGCGATACGCGGAGAGCTTCTCGGCGTCCGAGCCCTGGAGGATCGGCAGCCACGTGGGCATGCTCCGGAACACCTGGCAGTTCTTCATCGTGAACCGGTTGACGATGCTGCCGGGGTTGCAGAGCGGCACCGCGCGGATCCCCTGCCGGGCCGTCTCCTCGACGTGGGCGAGGTGCGTGCGCCACCGGCCCGGCTGGCGCGCCTGCTCGAGGAGCGTGTTGTACATGATCTGGCGGCCGCACGCCTGGGCGAGCCGGCTCAAGAGCTTGTCCTTCAGCTCGGGGTTGGTGCCGCCGCCGCACTGGATCACCCCGGTCCCGGCCTCGCGCAGCACGTCGGCCAGCGCGAAGAGCTCCGACTCCGGGGCGCAGGCGGCAGGAATCCGCTTTCCCACGACGTCGAAGTGGTTCATGTTGCGCGTGATCGAGAGCCCGAGCGCCCCGGCCTCGAGGGCCTCGCGCACCAGGCGCCGCATGTGGTCCAGCTCGGCCTCGGTCGCCGGGCGCTCCGAGCACTCCTCGCCCATCGCGTAGAGGCGGACCGCCGAGTGGCCGACGAGCGTGCCGACGTTCACCCCGAGCCGCCGGCCGATCACGCTCATGTACTCGGGGAACGTCTCCCACGTCCACGGCACGCCCGCGCGCAGGACCTCCATCGGGATCGCCTCGACGTAGGAGAGCATCCCCGCGAGCTTTTCGCGCGCCTCGGCCTTCACGGGCGCGAGCGCCAGCGAGCAGTTCCCGATGATGACGGTGGTGGCGCCGTGGTTACACGAGAACGTGCACAGCGGATCCCAGAGGACCTGGGCGTCGTAGTGGCAGTGATTGTCCACGAACCCCGGCGCCACGACCCGCCCGTCGGCCTCGATCACCTGACGCGCGGCGCCGCCGAGGCGGCCGAGCTCCACGATCTTCCCCCGCGCCACCCCGACGTCGCCGTGGAAGGCGGGCCGGCCCGAGCCATCGATGATGCGACCGTTCTTGATCAGGAGATCGTAGGTCATGCCGTGGGTCCTCCCCGAAGCCCCTGTGCCCTGCGCCCGACCGGTGGCGGCCTGGCCCGCATGGTAGCACCGATCCGCAAGCGCCTCCGTCGGGAGCATAATACGGCGCATGCGGCCCCGTGAGGAGACGATCCCGGTCGGCGGCGTCGACGTGCACGCCTGGGTCGGGGGGCGGGGGGACCCGCTGCTCGTGCTCCACGGCGCCGGCGCCAACCGCGGCTTCACCCGGTGGGTCGAGCGGGTGGCCGAGCGCTACACGGTGTGGGCGCCGACGCATCCCGGGTTCGGCAAGTCCGGCGACGCCGAGTGGATGGAGAGCATCGACGACCTCGCGCGCTTCCACCTCTGGTTCATCGACGCCGCCGGGCTCGGCCGGCCGCACGTGCTCGGCCACTCGATCGGCGGCTGGACGGCCGCGGAGATGGCAGTCATGAGCCCGCACGCGATCGCCAAGCTCGTCCTCGTGGCGGCCGAGGGCCTCAAGCCGGAGACCGGCGAGATCCTCGACGTCTTCTATCACTCGGACGCGCAGCTCCGCGAGCTGATCGTCCACGATCCGAAGACGATCCCCGAGTGGGACGAGCTGTTCGGCCGCCCGCCGACCCCGGCGGACCAGGCGCTCGCGGAGCGCAACAGGGAAATGACGGCGCGGCTCACCTGGAAGCCGTACATGCACAACCCCCGGCTCGCGCGGTTCCTCCCGCGGGTGACGAACCCGACGCTGATCGTGTGGGGACGCGAGGACCGCATCGTGCCCGTCGCCTGCGGCGAGCAGTACCGCCGCGCGATCCCCGACGCGAAGCTGACCGTGCTCGAAGGCTGCGGCCACCTGCCGCCGATCGAGCAGCCCGACGTCTTCGCGCGGCTCGTGCTCGACTTCCTGGGAGCCGCGGCATGAAGCTCTACTACTTCAGCGAGATGCCGCACCACGAGTATCCCGACGCCGAGGGCGAGAAGTACCCGTCGCTGCGGCTGGCGTTCCCCAACCGCTTCTTCGACCGCGAGAAGGCCGCGGCGAACTACCGGCGCTACCTCGACGAGTACGAGCTCGCCGACCAGGTCGCCTTCGACGGGCTCATGATCAACGAGCACCACTCGACGCCGTCGTGCGTCAACGTCGGCGTCAACATGACGGCCGCCGTGCTCGCGCGCACGACCACGCGCGCTAAGCTCCTCCTCCTCGGCAACATCCTGCCGATCGAGGACAACCCGGTGCGGATGGCCGAGCAGATCGCCATGGCCGACTTGATGTCGGGCGGCCGCGTGCTCTCCGGCTTCGTGCGCGGGGTCGGGGTGGAGCAGTGGTGGGCGAACGCAAACCCCGTCCACAACCGCGAGCGCTTCGAGGAGTGTCACGACCTGATCCTCAAGTGCTGGACGGCGCCGGGACCCTTCCGCTGGGAGGGCCGCCACTACCACTTCCGTCACGTCAACCCGTGGTGTCTGCCGCTCCAGCGGCCACACCCGCCCATCTGGATCCCCGGCACCGCGAGCCCGGAGACCGCGGTCTGGGCCGGCGCGCGCGGCTACACCTACGTGCCGTTCCTGGTGCCGTTCGAGATCGCGCGCGAGCTGTTCGAGTACTATCGTCAGGGCGCTGCCGAGGCGGGCCGGACCGTGACGCCCGACAATCTCGGCTTTCTCATCTGCGCGGTCACGGCCGACACGAAGGCCAAGGCCCTGGAGGCCGGGCGCCATTTCGTCTGGCGCATGGGCCCGACGCTGCGCGGGCCCATCGAGTGGTTCTCGCCCGTCGGCATGCGCTCACGCGCGGGCAAGCAGTTCGCGCTGAGGGCGCGCCCGCGCTCGCTCGCGACGATGAGCTACGAGGAGCTGCTCGAGGGGCACTTCATCATCGCCGGCACGCCCGACGAGGTGGCCGAAGGCTTCGCGCTCGTCCAGCGCGAGCTCGGCATCGGCCACCTGCTGCTCGAGGCGCAGGAGTCGCGCATGGACCACGCGACCACGATGCGCTCGATCGAGCTGATGGGCGCGAAGGTGATCCCGGAGATCGCGAGAATCTAAAGGAGGTCAGCCATGACACGCGCGTACAACGTCATCGACGCCGACGGACATGTGCTCGAGCCGGTGGACCTGTGGGAGAAGTACATGGACCCCGGCTACCGCGACCGGGCGCCCCGGCTCTTCGTGGACACGGACGGCAAGGAGCGCATGCGCGTGGAGGACAAGGTGCTCGGGAGCCCCAAGGGCCTCGGCCTCCTCGGGGCGATCGGCGCCCGGCAGGGCGCCGTGTCCGACGTCACCATGAAATATCTCGAGGGCCGCAAGGGCGGCTTCGACCCGCACGCCCGGATCGTGGATCTCGACCTGGACGGCATCGACGCGGCCTTCCTCTATCCGAGTCTCGGCCTCTTCAGCGGCGCGATCGAGGAGCCCACGCTGGCCGCGGCCGTGTGCCGGGCGTACAACCGCTGGCTCGCGGACTACTGCCGGCCCTACCCCGACCGCCTCTTCGGCGTGGCCATGCTGCCCATGCAGTCGGTCGAGCTGGCCATCGAGGAGATGCGCTACGCGCGCAAGGAGCTCGGCATGCGCGGCGGGTTCCTCCGCCCGAATCCCTACAAGGGCCGCATGCTGCACCACCCGGACTACGCGCCGTTCTGGGCCGAGGTCCAGGAGCTCGACTTCGCCATCGGCCTGCACGAGGGCTCCAGCGGCGGCATGCCTCAAGTCGGCGTGGACCGCTTCACGACCCGCGGCGCCCGGCACATCATCTCCCACACCATGGAGATGATGCTCGCCGCGATGAGCGTCATCTGGGAAGGCGTGTGCGATCGCTTCCCCCGCGTGCGCATCGGCTTCCTCGAGTCCGGCGGCGGGTGGATCGCGCCCTGGCTCGACCGGATGGACCGGCACTTCGACGACGAGGGCTTCAACGACTCGACGCTCAGCATGCGTCCGAGCGAGCTGTTCCGGCGCAATTGCTGGATCTCGTTCGAGCCCGTCGAGGGCAGCCTCTCCGTGCTGGCCGACTACATCGGCCCGCACAAGATCCTCTGGGCCACCGACTATCCGCATCCGGACGGCTTCTTCCCCGGCGCGCCGAAGCTGATCGCCGATCGGCCGGAGCTGTCGGCGGAGACGAAGCGCCAGATCCTGGCGGGCGGCGCCAAGGGGTTCTACGCGCTGACGTAAGGCGATCCCGGAGTCAGTCCGATGGCGCCGGCCCGGGAACCGTCGGGGCCCGACCCAGCCCGAGCGCCGCGCGCGTGCGCGCGGTCGCCCGCCCCACCGCCACGCGGAAGCGCTCCATGTAGAGGTAGATGACCGGCGTGGTGTAGAGCGTGAGCAGCTGGCTCAGCATGAGGCCGCCGACGACGGTGATGCCGAGCGGGCGGCGAAGCTCGGAGCCGGTGCCCGTCCCGAGCGCGAGCGGGAGCGTGCCGAGGAGGGCGGCCATCGTCGTCATGAGAATGGGCCGGAAGCGCTGCAGGCAGGCGCGGTGCACGGCCTCGTGCGCGGCGAGGCCGTGGCTGCGCTCGAGGTCGAGCGCGACGTCGATCACCATGATCGCGTTCTTCTTCACGATGCCGATGAGCAGGATGATGCCGATCAGCGCGATGACCGAGAGATCCATGCCGAAGATCATCAGCGCGCAGACGGCGCCGACGCCCGCGGACGGCAGCGTGGAGAGGATCGTGAACGGGTGGATCAGGCTCTCGTAGAGGACGCCGAGGACGATGTAGACCGCGATCAGGGCCGTCACGATGAGCAGGGGCTGGTTCGCGAGCGCGGCCTGGAACGCCTGGGCCGTGCCCGTGAACCGTCCGTGGATGTTCGTCGGGAACCCCATCGTGCGCTCGGCGGCGTCGATCGCCTTGACGGCATCGCCGAGCGCCACACCGGGCGCCAGGTTGAAGAACGTCGTCACCGAGGGGAACAGCCCCTGGTGGTTGATCTGGATCGGCCCGGTGCCGGTCTTGAACTGCGTGACCGCGCTGAGCGGCACCGTCGCGCCCGTCGTCGATCGCAGGTAGATGTTCGCGAGCGCGTCCGGGCGCTGCCAGTACTGCGGCTCGACCTCCATGACGACGTGGTACTGGTTGAGCGAGGTGTAGATGTTCGAGACCTGGCGCTGGCCGAACGCGTCGTAGAGCGTCTCGTCGATCATGCGCGTGCTCACGCCGAGTCGCGCCGCCGTCGCGCGGTCGATGACGACCGGCACCTCGAGGCCGCGGTTCTGCTGGTCGCTGCTCACGTCGCGCAGCTCGGGCATCTCGCGCATCGCGCGGACGAGCCGCGGCGCCCAGGTGTTCAGCAGCTCGAGGTCGTCGCTCTGCAGCGTGAACTGGTACTGCGCGTTCGAGATCCGCCCGCCCAGCCGCACATCCTGCACCGCCTGCAGGTAGAGCGTGGCGCCGGGGACCTGCGCCAGCTTGGGCCGGAGGCGCGTGATGACTTCGTCGGCGCTGAGCTTCCGCTCGGCGCGCGGCTTCAGCGAGATGAATCCGCGACCGGTGTTCGCCGTCGTCCCGCGCCCGCCCCCGCCGCCGGTGAAGAGCGTCACGCTCTCGACCGCGGGATCGTCCTGGATGATCGCTCCATAACGCCGCAGCTTCTCGTGGATCGCGGAGAACGAGACGTCCTGCGCGGCGACGATGTTCGCGGCGAGCCGGCCGTTGTCCTGCTGCGGGAAGAACCCCTTGGGGATGGTCCAGAAGAGGTATGCGTTGATCGCGAAGGTCGCGAGGAAGATCGTCATCGTGATCGCCGTGTGGCGCAGCGCGACCGTCAGCGTGCGGTCGTAGGCCCGCGTGATCCAGTCGAAGACACGCTCGCCGAGCACGGCGAGCCGGCCGCGGCGCTCCTCCGCCCGCGGCTTGAGCAGCAGCGCGCACATCATCGGCGTCGTCGTGAGCGAGACGACGAGCGAGATCAGCACCGCCACCGACAGCACCACGGCGAACTCCCGGAAGAGCCGCCCGACGATGCCGCCCATCAATAGAATCGGGATGAAGACCGCGATCAGCGACAGACTCATCGACAGGACGGTGAAGCCGATCTCCTTCGCGCCGGTCAGGGTCGCCTCGAGCACCGGGACGCCGTGCTCGATGTGACGCATCACGTTCTCGACCACGACGATGGCGTCGTCGACGACGAAGCCCGTGGCCACGGTCAGCGCCATCAGCGAGAGGTTGTCGATGCTGTAGCCGACGAGGTACATGACCCCGAAGGTGCCGACGAGGGAGACCGGCACGACCACGCCCGGGATGGTCGTCGCGCGCACGTTCCGCAGGAACAGGAAGACGACGAGAATGACGAGCCCGATCGCGATGAGGAGCGCCTCCCCGACGTCCTTGATCGAGGCGCGGATCGTCACCGTCTGGTCGAGCACCGCGGTCAGCGCGATCTCCGCGGGCACGAGCGCGCGCAGGTACGGGAGCTCCGCGTGGATGCGGTCGACGGTCTCGATGATGTTCACGCCCGGCTGGCGGAAGATCACGAGGACGACCGCCGTCTTGCCGCCGGACACCGCGGCGGCGCGCACGTCCTCGACGTCCGCGCGGACCTGCGCGACGTCCACCAGCCGCACGGGCGCGCCGTTACGCCAGGCAACGATCAGCGGCTCGTACTCGGGCGCGCGGCGCAGCTGGTCCGTCGCGTTCACTTCCCAGGTGCGCATCCCGTCGTCGAGCTGACCCTTCGGGCGGTTGACGTTCGTGCTCGCGAGGACCTGGCGTACCTCGTCGAGCCCGATGCCGTAGCGCGCGACCGCCATCGGGTTCAGCTCGATGCGTACCGAGGGGAGCGAGCTGCCGCCGACGAAGATCCGCCCGACGCCCTCGAGCCGCGCGATCTTCTGCTGCAACACGGTGGACGCGATGTCGTACATGCGCCCCTTGTCCACGCTCGTCGAGGTGAGCGCCAGGATCAGGATCGGGGCGTCCGCCGGATTCACCTTCTGGTACGTCGGCAGGTTGGGCAGGTTCGTCGGCAGCTGGCCGCGCGCGGCGGCGATGGCCGCCTGCACGTCACGGGCGGCGCCGTTGATGTCGCGGGCGAGATCGAACTGCAGCGTCATGGTCGTCGCGCCGAGGAAGGAGACCGACGTCATCTCGGTGACGCCGGCGATCCGGCCGAACTGCCGCTCGAGCGGCGTGGCGACGGCCGACGCCATCGTCTCCGGGCTCGCGCCGGGCAGGCCCGCGACGACGGAGATCGTCGGGAAGTCGACCTGCGGCAGCGGCGCCACCGGCAGGAGCCGGAAGCTGATCGCGCCGGCCATGACGAGCGCGAGCGTCAGCAGCGTCGTGCCGACGGGCCGGCGGACGAACGGCGTGGAGAGGCTCACCGCGCCGTCACCGGACGCCCGGCGCGCGCCCGGCCGCCCACCCGGCGCGTCGCCAGACGCGTGGCGAGCCGATCGAACGCCAGGTAGATGACCGGCGTCGTGTAGAGCGTCAGCACCTGGCTCACGATCAGCCCGCCGACGATCGCGATCCCGAGCGGCTCACGCAGCTCCGAGCCCACGCCGCGCCCGAACGCGAGCGGGACGCCGCCGAGCAGCGCGGCCAGCGTCGTCATGAGGATCGGCCGGAAGCGGAGGAGGCACGCCCGCTCGATCGCCTCACGCGCCGGCCTGTGCTCGGTGCGCTCCGCGTCCAGCGCGAAGTCGATCATCATGATCGCGTTCTTCATGACGATGCCGATGAGGAGAACGATGCCGATCAGCGCGATGACGGAGAGGTCGAGGCGCACGAGCAGCAGCGCGAGCAGGGCGCCGAGGCCTGCCGACGGCAGCGTCGACAGGATCGTGATCGGATGGATCCAGCTCTCGTAGAGGATGCCGAGCACGATGTAGACGGTCACGATGGCGGCGAGGATCAGGAATGGCTGGTTCGCGAGCGACGCGCTGAACGCGCGCGCCGCGCCCTGGAACCCCGTCTGGATGCTCGCCGGCAGGTCGATCTCCCGCCGGACGCGGCCGATCGCCGTCACCGCGGCGCCGAGCGAGACGCCGGGCGCGAGGTTGAAGGAGACGGTCACGGCGGGGAACTGGCCCTGATGACTCACGGCGAGCGACGTCGCCCGCTCCTCGATCGCGGCGACGATCGAGAGCGGGACCTGGCCCCCGGCCGACGAGCGCAAGTAGACGCGATCGAGCATCGCCGGGCTCGCGCGGAACTCGGGCAGCACCTCCAGCACGACGCGGTACTGGTTCAGCTGGGTGAACACCGTGGAGATCTGGCGCTGACCGAACGCGTTGTAGAGCGCGTCCGTGATCATCTGCGGGGTGATGCCGAGCCGCGACGCCGTCGCGCGGTCGATGCGGACGGTCGCCTCCAGCCCTTGATCGAGCTGGTCGGTCGCCACGTCGCGGAGCTCGGGCAGCTCGCGCAGGCGAGCGACGAGCTTGGGCGCCCACGCCCGGAGCTCGGCCTCGTCGGGATCCTCGAGGCTGTACTGGAACTGCGTTCGGCTGACGCGGTCCTCGACGGTCAGGTCCTGGACGGGCTGCAGGTAGAGCGTGATGCCGTCGACGCGCGCGAGCGCGGCACGCAGCCGATCGATCACCGCGCCGACGCTCTCCCCGCGCTCGGCCAGCGGCGTGAGCGTGATCTGGATGCGCCCGCTGTTGAGCGTGGTGTTGGTGCCGTCGATCCCGATGAACGACGAGATGCTGGCGACGGCCGGATCCTGCAGGATCACTCGGCCGAGCGCGCGCTGCCGCTGGGCCATCGCGTCGAAGGAGATGTTCTGCGGCGCTTCCGAGATACCGAGGATGACGCCGGTGTCCTGCACCGGGAAGAGGCCCTTCGGCACCACGCCGTAGAGCAGGAGCGTGAGACCGAGCGTGCCGACGGCGACGAGCAGGGTGCCGCCCTGGTGCGCGAGCACCCAGCGGAGCGTCCGCGCGTAGAACCCGAGGAGCCCATCGAACGCCGACTCGGCGGCGCGCGCGAAGCGGCCGGGGTGCTGCTCGGCGGCGGGCTTCAGCATCCTCGCGCAGAGCATCGGCGTCAGCGTCAGGGACACGACGGCCGAGACCAGGATCGCCGCCGACAGAGTGAGGGCGAATTCCCGAAAGAGCCGGCCCACGATGTCGCCCATGAAGAGGAGCGGGATCAGCACCGCGATGAGCGACACCGTCAGCGAGAGGATCGTGAAGCCGATCTGGCCCGAGCCGACGAACGCGGCCTGCAGGGGCCGCTCGCCCTCCTCGATGTAGCGGCTGATGTTCTCGATCATGACGACCGCGTCGTCGACGACGAAGCCGGTCGCGATCGTCAGCGCCATCAGCGACAGGTTGTTCAGGCTGAAGCCGAGCCCGTACATCACCGCGAACGTCCCGACGATCGACACGGGGACCGTGATGCCGGGCACGAACGTCGCCGCCGCGCTGCGGAGGAACAGGAAGATCACGAGCACGACGAGGATGACCGCCAGCGTCAGCTCGACCTGGACGTCGTGCACCGAGGCGCGGATCGTGACGGTGCGGTCGGTCAGCACCGTGACCTTCACCGCCGAGGGCAGCGACGCCTGTAGCTGCGGCAGCAGCTGCTTCACGCGGTCGACGACCTCGATGAGGTTGGCGCCGGGCTGTCGCTGGATGTTGATGATGATACCGGCCTGATCGCCGACCCACGCCGCCTGGCGGATGTTCTCGGCGCCGTCGATCACGTCCGCGACGTCCGAGAGCAGAACCGGCGCGTTGTTCCGGAACGCGACGACGAGCCTCTTGTACTGCGCGCTCTGGAGGATCTGGTCGTTGGCGGCGATCGTGAACGACTGCGCCGGGCCATCGAAGCTGCCCTTGGCTTGGTTCACGTTGGCGGCGCCGACGGCCAACCGTACGTCGTCCATCGTGAGACCGCTCGCCGCGAGCCGCGTCGGATTGACCTGGATGCGCACCGCCGGCTTCTGGCCGCCGGAGAGCGTGACGAGGCCGACGCCGGGAAGCTGCGAGATCTTCTGCACGAGACGCGTGTCGGCGAGATCCTCGACGACCGTCAGCGGCAGCGACGTCGACGTCAGCCCGAGCGTCAGCACCGGCGCGTCGGCCGGGTTGACCTTGCTGTACACCGGCGGGTTCGGCAAATCGCGCGGCAGGAAGGTGGCGGCCGCGTTGATCGCCGCCTGCACCTGCTGCTCCGCGACGTCGATGGAGAGCGCGAGGTCGAACTGCAGCGTGACGATCGACGAGCCGCTGGAGCTGATCGACGTCATCTGCTTGAGGCCGGGCAGCTGGCCGAACTGGCGCTCGAGTGGCGCGGTGACGCCCGACGCCATGACGTCGGGGCTCGCGCCCGGATAGAACGTGACGGTCTGGATCGTCGGATAGTCGACCTGCGGCAGCGCGGCGACGGGCAGCTGGCGATAGGCGACGATACCCGCGAGCACGATCGCCACCGTCAGCAGCGACGTGGCGACGGGGCGGAGGATGAACTGCCGGGAGAGGTTCACGTGCCCGGCCGGGGAGCGGGTGGACGCGCCGGCGCGCCGACGGGCGGCGCGGCGGCGGGCGGCTGACCGGCCGGCGGCGCGCCGGGCTGGCGCACGCTCGGCGCGACGCGCGCGCGGTCCTGGACCTTCTCCGCCCCGTCGACGATGACCGCCTCGCCGGCCGCGACGCCGGCACGGACCGCGACGGTTCCCTCGTCGCTCGGTCCGGGCTGCACGCGGCGGAGCTGGACGACGTTGTCCTTCACCACGAAGACGTACGGGCCCTGCGGTCCACGCTGGATTGCCTCGGCCGGCGCGAGCAGGGCGTCGTGCAGGACGTCGATGAGCACGCGCGCGTTCACGAACTGGTTCGGATAGAGCGCGCCGTCCTTGTTCGCGAACGACGCCTTCAGCTTCACGGTGCCGGTGGCCGGATCGATCTGGTTGTCGATCGCGGCGAGGGTCCCGCTCGCGATCTTCGTGCGTCCCTCGCGGTCGTATGCGTCGACGGGCACGCCGCCGCCCGAGCGGAAGCGGCGGAGAATCGGCGGCAGGCTGTCCTCGGGCACGCTGAAGATGAGCGCGATCGGCTCGAGCTGCGTGATGACGACGAGGCCGCCCGTGTCCGCGGCCTTGATCACGTTGCCGGGGTCCACGAGACGAAGGCCGACGCGGCCGGTGATCGGCGCGGTGATCCGGCAGTACGTGAGCTGGAGCTTGATCGCGTCGATGTTGCCCGCGTTCATCTTGATCACGGCCTCGGCCTGGTTGACGACCATCTGCTGCGTGTCGAGCTGCTGACGCGCGATCATCTCCCGCTCAGCCAGCCGCGTGTAGCGCTCGAGGTCGAGGCGCGCGTTCGCGAGGTTCGCCTGGTCGCGCGCGAGCTGCCCTTCCGCCTGGACGAGCTGCGCCTGGAAGGGGCGGGGATCGATCTCGGCGATCACGTCGCCCGCGTGCACGATCTGGCCTTCGGTGAAGGGCGTCCGCATGAGCTGCCCGTCGACGCGGCTCTTCACCGTGACGGTGTTGAGCGGGGTGACCGTGCCGAGCGCGGTCTGGTAGACCGTCAGATCGCCGGTGCGGACGGGCATGACGACGACCGGAACGGGCCGCGCCTCTTGTCCACCGCCGCCGGCGGCCCCGCTGCCGGCGGCCTTCGCCGGCTGCATCTTGCCCTGGCGCCCGTGGGCGATCCAGGCGCCGACGCCGACCAGCGCGGCGAGGACGATGAGGATGACCCAGAGCCGGCGACGGCTGCCGCGAGCGCCGAGTCCCCGAGCGTCCCGATCTTCTCCGCTGTCTCCTTGCACCCAGACCCTCCTCGGATGGACGATGCGCGCGCCCTGCGGGCTATTTCAACACAGAATCTCGTCGACGCGGAAGACGACCGATGACGGCGTGGCGGAGGCGGCGCCCGGCTCGAGGACACCCTCCTCACTTGTGACTGACGAACGACCGGGGAGTCGGTTGACCGTCCGGCGAATCCCCGGCGTCGCGCGCCCCTCGTAAACCGATCGGCGGCACCGTCGTCTGCAGAGTCATGAGAGAACGTCAGCGGTCGTGCCCTCCAGGCCGCGGTAGGGCCTCATGTTGACCCGCGCGCTGGGCGTCGTATGCCTGCTCGTTGCGGTCCCCGTACTGGTGACCGTGAGTACCCAGGCCCAGGAGCGTCGAGGGCGTGAGCGGGAGGAGGAGCGTCGGGAGTTCGAGCGCCGCGACGAGCGCCCGTGGCGCTTCGAGCGTGGATTCGGCTGGCGCTTCGAGCACCGTCCCGGAGTCTGGTCACCGTATTACGCCTGGTGGTGGACGGAGGGCCATGTCGTGCTCCTTCCGGTCCCCACGGTGCGCGTGATCCAGTACCCGCACGGCCGGTACGAGCTGCAGGGAGACGGGATCGCCGTCCCGTATCAGTGGGTCTGGGTTCCGACGCAGCCACCCGTCCCACCGCCACCGCCCGTCGCCGCGCCACCGCCGCCGCCAACCGCACCGCCGCCCGCCGGCTCGGCTCCTCCCGCGCCTCCGCCGCCTCCTCCGCGGTGAAGACCGAGCGGGGCCTTCGGTTGGCTCGAAAGTGACCGTCCGATCACGGATTGATCGGGCTCGCCGAGGCAGGCTGTCACACAAGCCCCGGATCTTTCTGGAAATTCGATTTCGGTATCAGATTTGCGTAGTAGTGCCGCCAGGAGGATTCCGGAATGGCGGTCAATGTAGTGAACGTCAAGACCCTGTCCGCCCTCCGGGTGCTGGTTACCGAAAACTCCGCGGTGATCGCGCCCGGGTTCCGGATCATGGGCGCCGGCGTCCGAGTCGGACAATCCTCGGTCGACCTCGTCGGACTGGACTCGCTCGATACACCAGCGCTCATCGCGCTCGACGTGACCGGAGACGAGACGGTTCCCTTCAGAATGGCCGAGGCGTATGCGTCGGCCCTCGAGGATCCCGACTCGATCCGGCAACTCATGCAAGGCGCGCGCGGACGCGTGGGCTGGCCTCCGCGCGTCATCTTCATCGCCGAGCGGCTGTCCGAATCGTTCTTGCTGAGACTGAAGCTCCTCGCCCTTCCCGCGGTGGATTGCTTCGAGTACCGATGCGTCGAGGCCAACGGCCAGACGAGCCTCCATCTCGACCGTGTCGAGTGCGGCGCGAGGTCGGCCGGTGCCTCGACCCCGCCGGCCGTCCAGGCGCCGGCGCCATCCCCTACCCGCCAGGACTCACGGCCGTCCGGCTGGCATGACCTCCTCGCGGAGCTCAGCACGAGTCCCGAAGTCGAATTCCCTCACGCGGACGCCGAGCTGCCCGCGGCTCCGACGCCTGCGGCGCCGCCCAGGGGCGGCGTGCCCGTGCCGGCTCCCGAGGTCACGCCCGTGTGGAAGAGGTTCGCCGCAAGCCTCGCGGGGGCGCAGGCAGCCGTGGTGGAGCGCGCCGCCGCCTCGGCAGCGCCGCGCGCGCGGGCGGTCCCAGCGGCGCCGATCGTCGCATCGGGACGGATCGACGACAAGCTCGCGGCGATCCGCGAGTACTTGCAGCGCGAGTTTCCCCTGCTGATGATCTACGATTTCTACGAGCCCGAGCGAGGCGCGCACGTCTTCCAGCTGCAAGACAGTCAGGGGATGGTGGCTCACCTCGCGGTCGTCACGTCCGAATTCTTCGACGCGCATCGCGACACGAAGCTTCTCGCCACGCTCGAGCGGATGCGGCTGGCCGAGGCGATGCGGCGGGCGGGCGGAGCCGGCGTCCGCGTGACGCCGACCCGGGTGGAGCAGGCGCGCTGAAGGTCAGTCCTTGGCGCGGCTGGTGTGGGCGAGCCGCGCGCGAACCCGCTCCGTAAAACGGGCCGCCTTGTCGCGATCCCCGAGCTCACGGGCGAGGCTCTCGATCACGTCGTTCAGGCTCGTCGCTCCGCTTCGCGCCGCCCGCGTCAGGTGCTCGTTGCAGACCACTCGCGCCATCGGACCGAGATACTCCACGAGCTCCGCCTCGAGGATCGCGCTGCTTCGATTCAGGCTCGTCGGCATGGGCCCCGTGGCGGCTGCGCCGCCGTCACCGGTGTCGCCGGCCGCGCCGCCCAGCAGGGTCAGCAGCTCAGCCGTCGGCGGCAGCTCCGCCTGCGACTCGTGCTGGAGGAGTCCGTCCGAGAAGCTCAGGCGTCCACCGGTGATCCGCGCGATCGACGTCACGGCCGCCAACCCGGTCTGCAGCCCGAAGCCCACGGCGCTGATGGTCCCGCCGCGCAGCACGAAGCGGACGGAATGGTTGTCGGACGTCGTGATGAATACCGTGCCGGTCCGGCCCTCGGCGCTGAGCCGCCGCACCTCGCCGATCAATTCACGATAACCGAGGCCCGCGTCGCCGCTCTTCACCGGACCGTCAGGCGCCGAAGCGCAATCCGCTCAGGGTCTCACGACCGCGTGACCCCGCCGCCGAGGACCGGGGGGTGGTCGCGCACCAGCACTCGCTGGTCTGCGCCGAGGCGTTTCATCGCCGCCTCGACGCTGCTCTTCAGCCGGTCGATGGCCCGGGCGAGCCCGCCGATCTCGTCGGAGCGGTCGACCTCGTCGATCGCCGCGGCCAGGTTGCCGCGGCTGATGTCGTTGGCCATCGCGGTCAGGTTGCGTATCGGCTGCGTGAGACGCGGGGCCAGCAGGCTCGACAGGAGGGCCACGAACAGGACGCTCGCCCCCAGGAGGAGCAACGCATTACGGTTCGCCTCGGCGAGCGGCGCGTAGGCCTCGGCGTAGTCCTGCTGGGTGACCAGCGTCCAGCCCTGGTCCGTCTTCTGTGCGTAGGCGACGATGTCCTTGCCGGCCTCTCTGAAGACGACTTTCTTCTTGGACTCGTAACCCAAGGCCAGAAGCGCGGGGTGCGTCGCGAGCGCGCCGCGAGCCTTCGGATGCGCGATGACATTCCCCTTGTCGTCCACCAGGAACGCGTACCCGGTCTCGCCGATGCGGACCGCGGTGATCTTTGCCGAGAGATCGTCGATCGCCATCGCGATGGCGAGCACGCCGACCCTCCAACCGTCCTCGGAGACGATCGGCACCGACAGGATGAAGGCGGGCCTTCCCGTCGTCTTGCTGATCACGACCTGCCGACCCAGGGGTGCGCCGCCCATGGCTTGCTGGACGTACTCGCGGTCGCCGTAGTCCTTCGGCGCTTCCTTGTCGCTCCGCGCGACGTTCATCCCATTGGGCCCGACGGTGTGGGCGAGGAAGACCCAGGGATACTGACGGGCGATCGACTGCAGCAGCGGCGCCTGCCGGCGGGTGGCCATCGACACCATGTCGTCGACACTGGCATTCTGCCTGAGCAGCCTGGCGTGTTGGTCGACCCAGGCATTGACGTAGCTGACGGCGTTGTCCGCCTGCGTGCCGAGACGCTCGTCGATATTGCGCGAGAGGTACTCCAGCGACGCCCGATAGTCCACGTACCATATCGCGCCGAGCGGAACGACGGTCACGGCGATCAGAGTGATGAAGAGCTTGGGAAGGATTCCAAAGTGGATCGAAAGCCTCTTGCCTCTCACGCCATCCTCCTTCGTCAGCGAGCGCGCGCCCTCTTGGCCCATCGGCCTCTCCCGGGCGATGTCGCTCACCTGCCCGACAGAGGGATGCGAGGGCGCTGCCAGGAGTTGCGCGCGGTCAGTTCCCCGAAAATGCTCGCAGGAGAAGCAACTTGCGCCCCGCCAGTCGCGAATCGTGATCGCCCAGGCCGAGACACCGTGGCAATACAGGTGACAGATTGGGCTGCGAACCCTGATGTTTAGATGGTGGGCGGCGCAGGGCTCGAACCTGCGACCTCAGCCTTGTAAGGGCTGCGCTCTCCCAGCTGAGCTAGCCGCCCGTCGGAGGGCTCGCGCTTACTCTACCTCAGATCCAGCGTGGCCAGGCGCGACGCCGTCGGGATCCCCTCGCCGTCCCAGCCGCGGAGGGCGTAGTACTCGTCGAGCATCGCGGAGAGCTCGTCGGGCGGGCAGTAGGCGCCGGCCGAGGGCCCGTCGGGGATGGGCTCGTGCATCACCTTCCACGGGAGCGCGTCCTGGGTGCGCCGCACGCCCTCGCGCACGTTGAAGAGGCGCTCGAGGTTGATGATGCGCTCGCCGGCGCGCTCGAGCTCCTCGAGCGTCATGTCCCAGCCGGTGACGGCGCGCACCATGCGCGCGTAGGGCTCCTCGAGGAAGAGGCCGAAGCCGCGCTCGGCGGTGAAGCGGCACATGACGAGGGAATCGCCGATGGCGGTGAAGTGCTGGCTCCGGACGGCGAAGGCCGGCTTGCCCTTGGTGCCGCGCCGGTCGAACCCCTGCGCGTATTGCGGCGTCGGGCGCGTGTCGTGGTGGCTCCCGCCGCGCGTCGCCGTCGCGTAGCCGATCGAGAGGCCCTTGAGCGCGCGCGCCGAGTGGGCCGGCAGCTCGAGCCGCTTCACCGCGTAGACGAGCTTCGTGCCCTCGGGGTGGACCTGCTCGGCGAGCCGCCAGGCGCCCTCGGCGAGCCGCGCGCCGAACCCGTCGCGGCGCGCCGTCATCTCGACGAGCTTCAGCATCCCGCGCCAGTTCCCCCAGCCGAAGTCCACGCCGAGGTCCTTGGTCGTCAGCCAGCCGCGCTCGAGCGCCTCGCAGACGAAAGCGAGCGTAACGCCCATCGTGATCGTGTCCATCCCGAGGAGGTCGCAGAGGTCGTTGGCGAGGATGAGCGCCTCGGGGTTCGCGATGCCGAGCATCGGCCCGAGCGCGAAGATGGTCTCGTACTCGGGCATCTTCGCCTTCGTCCCGGCGAACTCGCCCTCGGCGATCGCGTACTGCTTGCCGCAGGCGACGGGGCACTTGAGGCACGTCGTGTCGCGGTCGTGGTAGTGGGCCTTCATCTCCTCGCCGCCGACGGCGCGCGCCTCGGCGAAGACCTCGGACTTCATGTTGTAGCTCCCGAGCGCGCCGAGGGCGTTGATCGGGCCGACGAGGACGGGCGTGCCCCAGGTGGAGAGCGCCTGCGTGCCCTTCTTCAAGGGCTCGCGCGTCTCGTCGATCAGGGCCTTGAGCGCCGCGGGGTCGGCGACCTCGGTCTTCCGGGTCCCGCGCACGACGACGGCCTTCACGTTCTTTCCGCCCAGCACGGCGCCGATGCCGCCGCGCCCCGAGACGCCCTCGCGGTTCTTCCAGTAGTGCACCATCGCGGCGAAGCGCACGCGCTGCTCGCCCGCCGGGCCGATGGCGATCGCGTCGGCGTCGGCGCCCTCGGCGGCGACGAGGGCGTTGACGGTGTCGCGCGTCGTCCGGCCCCAGAGTGGGCCCGCGGGCTTCACCTCGGCGCCGGCCTCGGTGACGAGGACGTAGGACGGCCGCGACGCGCGCCCGGCGATCACCACCGCGTCGAAGCCGGTGCGCTTGAGCGTCGCGGGGAAACGCCCGCCGAAGGTCGAGTCGAAGAAGAGCTCGGTCAGGGGCGACTTGGTGGCGACGCACGCGCGGCTGTTGCCGGGCACCGTCGTGTCGGTGATCGGCCCCACGCTGAACACGACGGCGTTCGCGGGGGCGAACGCGTCGGTGCGCGCGGGCACATGGTCGTAGAGCAGGCGCGCGGCGAGGCCGTTGCCGCCGAGGTAGGCGCGCGCCGTCGCGGCGTCGAGCGGCTCGACGCGCGTGGCGCCGGTGCCGGCGTCGACGAACAGGATCCGGCCGCCGTAGCCCTTCACCGCCCGAGGTCCTGGAGCCCCTTGCGCGCGGCGGCGGCGAGGTCGGCGGGCACGTTCGGCTGGTCGAGGAGCTTCCTGTAGACGATCGCCGCCGCGTCCGGCTGCTTCGCCGCGATGAAGCTCGTCGCCGCGCCGAGAAGCGCCTTGCGCCCGGCGGCCGACTCCGGCGCCACGTAGGCCGCGGTCATGAAGTACTCGGCGGCGGCCATCTGGTCGCCCTCGCCCTGCCAGGCCTCGCCGAGACCGTAGGCGGCGTCGGCGACGATCGCGTCGTCGGGGCTCTTCAGGAGATCGCCGAGCAGCGCGCGCGCCTCGGCCGGCTTCTTCGCCTGGACCAGCAGGCGCGCGTTGCCGATGAGCGCGCGCGGGCCCCAGTCGGCGCGGCCGTCCTTCGCCGCGCGCGTGTAGGCGTCGAGCGCGCCCGCCGCGTCGCCCGTGGCCTCGCGCGCCCGGGCGAGCACGAGCCAGATGCGCGGCAGCTTCGTGTCGGCCGGCGCCGCGGCCGCGAGCCGCTCGAGCTCCTCGCGGGCGACGTCCGCGCGCCCGGTCTCCACCTTCGCCTCCGCGAGGACCCAGTGCCCGTTCACGACGAACGGGCTGTTCCCGAAGCGCTGCTCCATCTCGGTGTACGCGTCGTACACGACCGGCCACGCGCCGGCGGCGGCCGCGCCCGCCCCGACGCGCTCGAGGGCGTCGTCGGCGGCCTCGTCGCCGGGGAACTGGGCGACGAGGCGCTTCGCGTGGTCGAGCGCCCCCTTCCAGTCCTTCTCCTCGACGGCGACGCCCGTGAGGACGTAGAGGAGGCGCGGCGCCGCCAGGCCGGCGGGCGCGGCCGTGAGCTCGGCGAGCGCCGCCTTCTTCCACTCCGCGCGGGCGCCCTGGTGGTAGGCGATCACGGCGAGCCCGTACTCCGCGGCGCCGGCGATCGCGGGCGTGCCGTTCGCGCGCGCGTCGGTGAGGAGGCCCTTGGCGGCGTCCCACTGCGCCTGCGCCAGCTCGACGGCGCCGAGGCCGAGGGTGGCGAGGGCGCCCACGTCGGCCTTGGCGGCCGTGAACGCCTTCGCCGCGTCGGCGGGCTTGCCGGCCGCGAGCAGCGCGACGCCGAGCGCCGCCTGGGCGCGGCCGACGAGCGGCGGGAACGGCGCGCGCTTGATCCAGTCGGCGAGCACCGGCTGCGCCGCGGTGGCGTCGCCCGTGCGCAGCAGGAGGATCGCGCGGTTCAGCCGGGCGAAGTCGGTGCGCGGCAGCTTCGCGTAGTCCGCGACGATCCGGTCGAGCAGCGTCCTGGCACCCGGCCACTCGGCCGGTTTCTTCAACGCCAGCTCCGAGGCGAGCAGGAGCGCGTCCGGCGTGTAGGGATGGTCCGGGTAGAGGCGGGCGAACTCGAGGAACTCCCGGCGCGCGTCGTCCAGGCGGTCCTGGCGGAGCGCGATCCACGCGACACCGATCCGCGCGACCGGCGCGTCCCGGTGCTGCGGCAGCTCGACGAGCAGGCGCTCGAAGGCGCTGCGCGCCCCGGCCTGGTCGCCCGCATAGTAGGCGGCCTCGCCCTGGAGCAGGAGCGCGGCCGCGCGCGCGTCGGGGCCCGTGGCGGACGCGATGACGGGGGTGAGGTCCTTCGCCGCCTGGGCGAACTCCCGCAGCTCGACGTTGACCTGCGCCAGCCGGAACGCCGCGAACCAGCCCGTCGCCGACGCGGGATCACCGCGCTGGGCGAGGTCGTACTGCGTGCGGGCGTCGTCGAGGTTCCCCTGCCCGCGGTGCGCCTCACCGTTCAGCAGGAGCGCGTAGGCGCGGGCGGCGGGCGTGAGGTTGCCGGCGAGCACCTCCTGGAGGACGGTCAACGCCTCGGCCCCCTTGCCGCCGTCGATGAGCGAGCGCGCGAAGCGGACGAAGAGCGGCTGCAGGAGCGGCGAGCCGCGGCTCTCGAGGTCGCGGGCGGCCTGGCGCGCCGCATCGGGGTCGGAGGGCAGGAGCCCCAGGACGATCCCCGCTTCGGCCCAGTCGCGCTCGGTGCCGATCTTGGGCGCGGCGGCCGGCGACGTCGGCGTGAGGAACGCGCGAAACGCGGCGACGGCCTCCTTGTACCGGCCGGCCTGGAGGCTCCACCAGCCGAGCCTCAACTGGCCTTGATCGAGGAGCGGGTGCGGGCCGCCCTGGACGAACCGCCCGAGCTCGGTCGCCGCGCGATCGGCCTGGCCGACGCGCCCGAGCGCATCGCCCGACCAGAACGCGACGTCGCGTTCGAGCGCGCCCGGCACGCCCTTCGCCCCGAGCGCCGACCACGCGGCCACCGCGTCCTGGTGGCGGCCGAGCGCGTAGCTCGAGAGCCCGAGGCCGTGGCGCACCCACGGCTCCATCGAGAGCGGCATGGGGCCCGCGAGGAGCTGCGTGAACGTGTCGCGGGCGCGCTGCGCGTTGCCGAGGCGGAGCGCGGTCCACGCCGCGCCGTGCGTGGCCCACAGCGCGAAGTCGCTCCCCCGGGGCGCGGTCTGCACGACCTCCCGGAACAGGCGGTCCGCCTGCTCGACGCGGCCGAGGACCCAGTAGGTCTCGGCGAGCCAGTAGCGCGCCTCGAGCACGAGGTCGGCGTCGCCCCCGCTCCGCGCCGCCTGCTCGAGCGCCTTCGCCGCGTCGTCGTACTCGGACTTGGCGAAGCGCGCGCGCCCGCACTCGAGCGCCTTCGACGCGACGCCGAAGAACGCGCCCACGCACGCGAGCGCGCCGGGCTGCTCGACCGCGGCGGTCGGCTTGTCGGCCGTCGGCGGCGCGAACGCGGCCAGGGGGAACGGCGGGAGGTCCGTGGGCGGCGGGGGCAGCGGCAGCGTGGCGCCCGCGAGCTTCGGCTTCTCGCCCGGCGCCTCCGCGAACGGCACGAGCCGCGCCAGGTCGGGCAGGGGCGGCGTGAGCGGCAGGAGCGTCTGCGCGGCGGCGCCTACCGGCGCCGCGAGCCACGCCGCCAGGAGGAGGCCGACCGCCGCCCGGCGCATCAGGAGCCGCCCCCGGCCTTCGGCGCCGGCGTCTTCGGCAGCCGGCCCTTGATCGCCGTGGCGCGATCGCGCGCCCAGTCCCGGAGCGTCGCGTCGGGGCTCTTGGCCGCGACCTGCGCGTAGGCTGCGAGCGCGGCCTTCGGGTCCTGGAGCTGCTCCCTCGCCAGGCCGAGGCCCGCGAGCGCCCGGTAGCGCGTCGCCGCCTCCACGCTCTTCACCGCGCCGACCGCCTCGAACGCCTTGGCCGCCGCGCTGAAGCGGCCGAGCTTCAGCTCCGACTCACCCTGGAGCACGAGCGCATCCGCGCGCACGGCCTCCTCGTCGCTCTTCGCGGCGGCCTGCGCCTGGGCCGACGCCTCCCGCCAGTCCTTCCTCTTGAACGCCGCGTTGGCCAGGTCGAGCGCGGCGCGGGAGGCGAGCTGGTGGTTCGGAAACTCCTTGCGGAGCCGCCGCCAGGCGGCCTCCTGGTCCTTCGGGCGCCCGAGCCGCCCCGCGATCGCGCCCGCGTCGTAGAGCGCCTCGGCCGTCGGCGGCGCCTGCTCCATGAGCTGCTTGTAGGTGTCCTGGAGCTCGGAGCGGTCGCCGTACTTCGAGAGCGTCTCGGTGATCATCCGGCGCGCCGCCGGCGCCAGGTCGTGGCGGGGCGCCGCCGCGACGAACGCGCGCAGGTCCTCGAGCCCGCCCTTCGCGTCGCCGGAGGTCACGCGCGCCCAGCCGAGGAGGTAGCGCGCGTCGGGGACGAGCTTGTGGCCCCCGAACTTCGTCGGAAACGCCTCGAGCATCGGGATCGCTTCGCCGAACCGCTTCAGCTCGACGAGGGTGCGCGCCAGGTAGAAGGTCGCGTCGGGCGCGAGCGCGTGGTCGGGCCAGCCGTTCAGGAGCTCGCGGAACGCCGTCACCGCCCCCTCGGGGCGGCGCAGGTCGAGGTCGGTGAGGCCGAGGCCATAGTACGCGTCCGGTGCGCGCGGCGACTGCGCGTCCTTCCGCGTCACCGCCTCGTACGCGGCGCGCGCCTCGGCGAAGCGCCGGAGGCGGTAGAGCGCCTCGCCCTGCCAGAACTTCGCCTCGAGGGGCGGGCCCGCCGCCGGGAGCTTCTCCGCGCGCCGGAACGCCTCGAGCGCCGCCTCGCCGTCGCCGAGCGCCAGCCGCGCGCGCCCGAGGGTGAGCAGCGTCTCGGGGAGCTTCGGATCGTTCGGGTACTCGGCGACGAGGCGCTCGAGCGCCCGGCGCGCGACGGCGTAGAGGCCGTCGCCGAACGCGCGCTCGCCGACGAGCCGGAGCCGCGCCGGCTCGTCGAGCGCCCACGCGGGCGTGCTCGCGAACGCGACCGTGAGCAGGAGGAGGAGCGCCGTGACGGGCCGCAACCTGCGAGTCATGTTGACCAAATCATCGTAGCACGGCTGTGGTACGGTCAGGACGTGGCGCTGTGCGTGTTCGACCTCGACCACACCCTCATCCGCACACCGCTCGACCTGGCGGCGATGGCCGTCGACATGCGGGCGCTCATCGAGCGCGCCCGCGGGCCCCTGCCGCCCCGCCCCGAGCGCTGGCGCGTCGGCGAGCTGGTGCAGTGGACGAAGGCGGGCGCGCCCGAGCTCGAGGGGGCGGTGTGGGAGGTGGCGCTCGCGCACGAGGGCCGCGCCATGGACGCCGCGACGGTCGAGCCGGGCGCGCTCGACGCGCTCGCGGGCGCGCGTCGCGCCGGCTTCCGCACCGCGCTCTGGACCAACAACGCGCGCGCCCTCACGCTGCCGGCGCTCGAGCGCCTCGGGCTCGCCGCCCTCCTGGATCTCGTGGTGACCCGTGACGACATGCGCGCGCTCAAGCCCGATCCCGACGGCTGGCGCGTGATCTGTGACCGCGTCGACGGCGCCGAGCGTGCCGCCGACTCGGTGGTCGTCGGCGACTCCTGGGTGGACGGCCTCGCCGCGGCCGCCGTCGGCGTGCCCTTCCTCGCCTACCGCCCGCGCGAGGAGGAGCTCCGCCGCTGGGGCGTCGAGCCGGCCGGCCGGCTCGACGACCTCGCCGCCCTCCCCGCGTGGCTCGCCGCGCGGGGCAACGGGCGCGAGGCGCGCTGATGGACCTCTTCGAGGAGCCGGCGCCCGGCGCGGTCGCGCCCCCGGCGACGCCGCTCGCCGACCGGATGCGGCCCAAGACCCTCGACGAGGTCCTCGGCCAGGAGCACCTCCTCGGCCCCGGCAAGGTCCTGCGCACAGCACTCGAGCGGGGCGAGCTCCACTCGATGATCCTCTGGGGCCCGCCCGGCTCGGGCAAGACCACGCTCGCCTTCCTCCTGGCGCGGGTGACCGGCGCGCGCTTCGTCGCCTTCTCCGCCGTGCTCTCGGGCGTGAAGGAGATCCGCGAGGTCGTCGCCGAGGCCGAGCGCGAGCGCGCCCGGCGCCGGACGCGCACGATCCTGTTCGTGGACGAGATCCACCGCTTCAACCGCGCGCAGCAGGACGCCTTCCTCCCGCACGTCGAGAAGGCGACGGTGATCCTCATCGGCGCGACGACGGAGAACCCGTCGTTCGAGGTGAACGCGGCGCTCCTGTCCCGCTGCCGCGTCTACGTGCTCCAGGGGCTCGGCGAGGCGGAGCTCGTCGCGATCATGCGGCGCGCGCTCGCCGACGGCGAGCGCGGCCTGGGCGCCCTCGGCCCCGAGGTGGACGACGCCGCCCTCACCCTCGTCGCGCGGCTCGCCGACGGCGACGCGCGCGCGGCGCTCAACATCCTGGAGCTCGCGGTGCTCCTCTCGGCGGAGGCGGGCGGGCGGCGGCGCGTCACCGAGGCGTCGATCCGCGAGGCCGCGCAGCGCAAGACGCTCCTCTACGACAAGGCGGGCGAGGAGCATTACAACCTGATCTCGGCCCTCCACAAGTCGCTGCGCGACTCCGACCCCGACGCCGCGCTCTACTGGCTCACGCGCATGCTCGAGGCCGGCGAGGACCGCCTCTACCTGGCCCGGCGGCTCGTCCGCTTCGCGTCCGAGGACGTGGGCAACGCCGACCCCCGGGCGCTTTCGCTCACGCTCGCGGCCAAGGAAGCGTATGATTTCCTCGGTGACCCCGAAGGAGAGCTCGCTCTCGCCCAGGCGACGCTCTACCTCGCGCTCGCGCCCAAGTCGAACGCGGTCTACGTGGCGCTCGACGCGGCCCGGGCCGACGTTCGCGAGCGTCCCGCCGAGCCCGTGCCGCTCCACATCCGGAACGCGCCCACCCGACTGATGAAGGACCTCGGCTACGGCAAGGGGTACCAGTACGCCCACGACGCGCGCGACGCGCGCGTGGACCAGGACGACCTGCCCGAGGCGCTGCGCGGCCGGCAGTACTACCAACCGACCGACCGCGGGCTCGAAGCCGAGCTCGGCCGCCGGCTCGCTGACTGGCGGCGCTGGCGGGCGGAGCGACGGCGGGAGCGGGACTAGCCATGTGGTTCGGGATCAAGCGCACGCACTGGATCCTGATGACGCTCGTCGTGCTGTTCCTGGCCTTCTACTTCGGGCTGCTCTCGTGGAGCCGGCTCGGCGACGCGCTCGAGACGCTCGCGGCGAACCCGGGCGGCGGCGCGAAGATGTTCGCCGCCAAGGTGGACCGCGCCGACGCGATCTTCATGATCTTCATGCTCCTCTTCCTGACGCCGCTCGCGATCGTGGCGGTGGGCGGGCTCATCGTGTTCGTCACCGCGGCGCTGGCGGGAATGTTCCAGAACTTCGCGGGAGCGAAGGGCGCGCCGTTCTGGGTCTTCTCGGGCTTCGCGTACCTCGTGCTGGTCGTCGTCGGCTTCTTCACGCGGGGGTACTGGATGCCGCACGTCCAGGGCGCGGTCAGCCTCATCGCCCGCGCGCTCCTCGCCGCGTCCCGGTAACGCCGCCGCGCGGCGGCCGGCGCGGTCGTTCCTGCTAGAATGACTCGCATGCCACGCTGGCGCGTGGGCGACATTTATCGGGTGCCGCGAGGCCGGCGCAAACCGAGGGTGGCCTGACCAAGCTGCGTGTCGGCGTCGTTTTCGGAGGCCGCTCCGGCGAGCACGAGGTCTCCCTGGCCTCCGGGGCGTCGGTGATCGCGGCGCTCGAGCAGCGCGGCCACGCCGTCGTGCCGATCGGCATCGCGCGGGACGGCCGCTGGGTCGTCGGCGGCGAGCCGTTGCGCGCGCTGGCCGCCGAGGCGCGTGTGGCCCTGC
Organism: Candidatus Methylomirabilota bacterium; assembly: GCA_035260325.1. Lineage (NCBI taxonomy): Bacteria > Methylomirabilota (SeqCode) > Candidatus Methylomirabilota bacterium. The sequence goes on from DATFVL010000107.1 coordinate 25,191, forward strand.
CCGCGGACGACGCCGCGGGCTCCGTGAAGAAGGCGCTCGCCGACCGCGCCGAGGCCGTCGAGAGCGGCACGCAGAGCCTGGCGCGCACCGAGCCGCCCGGCGGCCTGCCGGCCGAGGTCCGCCGCCTCGACGTCGTCGTCATCATGCTCCACGGTCCGTACGGCGAGGACGGCACGATCCAGGGCCTCTTCGAGCTGGCCGACGTCCCGTACGTCGGCGCCGGCGTTATGGCGTCGGCGATCGGCATGGACAAGGCGATGATGAAGACCGTCTTCCAGGCCCACGGGCTGCCGGTCGTCGAGCACCTCGTCGTCGCCCGGCGCGAGTGGCGGGAGGACCCGGCCCGCGTCGCGCGGCGGGTCGCCGAGACGCTCGGCTTCCCCTGCTTCGTCAAGCCCTCGAACCTCGGCTCCTCCGTGGGCATCAGCAAGGTGCGCGACGCGGGCGCGCTGGCGCCGGCGATGGACGAGGCCGCGCGGCACGACCGCAAGATCCTCGTCGAGCGCGCCGTGCGCGGGCGCGAGATCGAGGTCAGCGTCCTCGGCAACGACGCGCCGGTCGCGTCGCTCCCCGGCGAGATCACCTACGCGAGCGAGTTTTACGACTACGCGACCAAGTACGCCGAGGGGCAGGCGCGTCTGACGGTGCCGGCGCCGATCGCGCCCGAGGTCACGCGCAAGATCCAGGAGCTGGCCCTCGCCGCCTACCGCGCCGTGGACTGCGCGGGGATGGCCCGCGTCGACTTCTTCCTCGAGGGCGACCGGGTGCTCGTCAACGAGATCAACACGATCCCCGGCTTCACGGCCACCAGCGGCTACGCGCGCATGTGGGAGGCGTCGGGGCTCGCCTACCCGGACCTGTTGGAGCGCTTGATCCAGCTCGCCCTCGAGCGCCACAAGGATAAGGGTGCCGGCTGAGATCGTCATCGCGGGCGGCGGCACGGGCGGCCACACGAGCCCGGGTCTCGCCGTCGCCGCGCTCCTCGCCGCGCGTGGCGTCGGCTACGCGTGGATCGGCTCGCGCGGCGGCATCGAGGCGAGCCGCGCGCCCGAGGCCGGCATCCCCTACCACGCGATCCCGACGGGCAAGCTTCGGCGCGCCATCACGTGGCGAAACGTCGTGGACCTCTTCGTCAACGTCCCGGCGGGCGCGGCGGAGGCCTTCCGGGCGCTCGGGCGCCTTCGTCCGCGAGTCGTGTTCGCGACCGGCGGATACGTCGCCGTGCCGGTCATGCTCGCGGCGGCCGCGCGCCGCATCCCGATCGTGCTGCACGAGCAGACGTCGGTTCCCGGGCTCGCCAACCGCCTGGGCGCCCGGCTCGCCCGCCGGGTGGCCGTGACCTTCGACGAGAGCACCCACCACTTTCCCGCCCGCAAGGTCGTCGTGACCGGCAACCCGCTCAGGCCCGAGCTGCGCGGCGGCTCGCCCGCGCGCGCGGCCCGGCGGTTCGGGCTCGACGCGGCGGTCCCTCTCGTTTACGTGACGGGGGGCGCGCAGGGCGCCCAGCGCATCAACCGGGCGGTCGGGGCGAGCCTCGCGCAGCTGCTCGAGCACGCACAGATCATCCACCAGTGCGGCGACAACCCGACGACGGGCGATCGGGCGTGGCTCGAGACGCGTCGCGCGGAGCTCCCGCCGGCCCTCGCGCGGCGCTACGCGGTCGCGCCGTACGTCGGCGCCGAGCTCGCCGACGTCTACGCGGCCGCGGTGCTCGTCGTCTCCCGCGCCGGGGCCGGCACGGTGAACGAGTGCTGCCAGCTCGGCCTTCCCGCGCTCTACATCCCGTTGCCGGGGGCGCGCGGCGACGAGCAGGCGGCGAACGCCCGACTCGTCGAGCGTACCGGGGGCGCCGCCGTGCTTCCGCAGTCGGATCTCACGCCCGAACGGCTCGTCGCCGAGGTCACGGCGCTGCTCGCCGACCCGCGGCGCCTCAAGGAGATGGGCGAGCGCGCCCGCCGAATCGCCGTCCCCGACGCCACCGAGCGCCTCGTCGCGCTCCTCACCGAGCACTCGTGAGGGTTCCCAGGCCGGGTGCCTTGGTCGACCACGCTAGCGACCAGATCGTCGGCGGTCGTGTCCTGTGGCGCTGCGCCCGAGCGACGCCCAGAAGCTACGGGTCTCCCAAGGCACCCGGCCTGGGAACGTCCGGCGAGCGCTCGGCGAGACTCGCGGGCGCGGGTCAGCGGGCGGGCGCGCGGCCGCGGAGATCCCAGCGCAGCGGGCAGCGCTCGCAGCGCGGGACCGTGCGGCAGTGCGACTTCCCCACCGCAACGAGGAGCGCGTGATACTCGTTGAACAGCGCGGGATCGGACGGCAGATGCGCCTCGAGAAAGGCGCGCGCGGCCTCGTAGCCCGCGCCGCGAGGCAGGAGCCGGTGGCGCGCCAGCACGCGCCGGGCGTAGGCGTCGGCGACGAACACGGGTCGGCGCGCCGCGTAGAGAAGGATCGCGTCGGCCGTCTCGGGCCCGAGCCCTGGCACCGCCAGGAGGTCGCGACGGAGCGGGCCGAGCGGCTCATGGCGGAGCCGGGCGAACCCGCCCCGGTCGAGCAGCCAGCGCGTCAGGGCGAGGAGCCGCCGGGCCTTCACGCGAGGCGTGCCCGCCGGGCGGATCACGCGCGCGAGCTTGGCCGCCGAGAGCCCCGCCAGGCGCCGCGCCGTCAGGCGCCCGCGCGCGCGAAGGGCGGCGACGGCGCGCGCCGCGTTGGTCCACGCCGTGTGCTGGGTGAGAACCGCGCCCGCCGCGATCTCGTAGGCCGTGCGGCCGGGCCACCAGGCCTGCGGCCCGAATCGCCACGTGAGCGCCAGGTAGAGGCGGAGCAGGCGCGCCTTCACGCGGTCGCGCGGCGGACCGGGCACCCGTCTCCGGCCGCCGGGCCCGGCGCGCGCTGAGCCGATGCTCGCCCTCATCGCCCTCCTCCAGAGCCTGACCCTGGCCGTGAGCGGACCGGCCACGTCACCCGAGTACCTCCCGATCCGCGTGGCCGAGGCCGAGGGCTACTTCACCCAGGAGGGGCTCGCCGTTACGCTGAAGACGACGCGCGCCGAGTCGGGCGCCGCCGAGGCGCTCGCTCAGGGCCAGGCCGACCTCGCGGCGACGACGCTCGAGGCGCTCCTGCGCTTCGGGCCGCGCCTGCCGGGTCAGACGCCGCGGCTCGTCTACGGGCTCAGCGCGGCGCCGCCCGTCGCCCTGCTGACCGCGATCCCCCACGCGCAGACCGTGCGCTCGGTCGAGGACCTCGCCGGCCTCCGCGTGGGCGTCACGACGCCGGGCGCCCCCGAGCACGCCTGGTTCGGCTGGCTCCTGGCCCGGCACGGCGTGAGTCTCGCCGACGTCCACCTCCTGAGCGTGGGCGCGCGCGGCCTCGTCGGCGCGATCGACTCGGGCGAGCTCCATGCGGCGCTCGTCCCCGAGCCCCTCGCGAGCCGGCTCATCGGCGAGGGCCGGGCGAAGCTCCTCGCCGACTTCCGCACCCCCGCGGCGGTCGCCGCGGCCCTCGGCAAGCAGACGGTCAACGCAGCTCTCTTCGTCCGCGCCGACCGGCGCCCGCGGGATTCCGTGCTTACCGCCCTCGCGAAAGCGCTCCTCGCCGCGGAGGAGCGCATCCGCACGGCGAGCGCCTCGGCGCTCGCCGCGAAGCTCGACCGGCGCGTGACCGGCGCCCAGGACGAGTTCGAGGCGCGGCTCGAGACGGCGCGCGCGTGCGCCATCGCCGACGGGCGCGTGACCGTCGAGGACGTCGAGCAGACGGTCACGATCGTCCGGGCCCACACGCCGCTCCCCGCCACGCTCCGGATCCCGCGCCCCGAGCACATGCTTCACCCCGAGCCCCTCCAGAAGGCGCTCAAGGCGCGCGCGGCGCGCTGACGGGCACGCCGAACCCCTCGAGCAGCTCGCGCGTCTCCTCGAGGGGGAGCCCCACGACGTTGCTGTAGGAGCCGTCGAGGCGCGCCACGAGGGCGCCGCCCAGGTCCTGGATCGCGTACGCGCCCGCCTTGTCGAGGGGCGCGCCCGACGCGACGTAGGCATCGAGCGTCGCGTCAGGGTAGCGCGCCATCAGGACCCGGCTCACGACTGCCCGCGAGGCCTCCCGGCCCTGCCCGGCCTCCACCACGGCGATCCCGGTGATCACCTCGTGCTCCCGCCCGCGGAGGCGCTGGAGCATCGCGCGCGCCTCCTCGGGCCCGGCGGGCTTGCCGAGCGCCTCGCCGTCCAGGACGACGACCGTGTCCGCCCCGAGGACGATGCCCTCGGCCACTCGGGCGGCGACGGCGCGCGCCTTGCGCGCGGCCAGCCGGGCGACGGCCTCGGGCGTCGGGTCCCCGTCGAGCGTCTCGTCGATCTCGCTCGGCACTACCTCGAACTCCCGGACGAGCCTCGCGAGCAGCTCGCGACGTCGCGGGGAGCGTGACGCGAGAATGACCTTCAGACGAGCCGGCTCCGGCCGGCTAGAGGCGGCGGAGGGCCAGCGCCGCGATGACGATCCCGACGACGCCGACGAGGTTGATCTTGAGCGCGAGCCCGAAGGTCAGGGCGACGAAGCGGAGGTCGAGTGTCGCGGGAGGCGTCAAGCCGATCGTCGGGCCCCGGCTGATCAGGTCCTGAAGCCGCCCGGCCGGCAGGAGGCTGCCGAGCAACTCGCCGAGCAGGGAGCCGACCAGCAGGCCGGCGATGACCACCAGGAGGATCAGCTTGACGCCGTGGCCCGCCGCCATACGGCCGGGCTCAGGCCATGATCAGGGGGTTCGCGTCAGTGACGACCCGAGTCTGAGCGTCAACGGCCTTTCTGATGAACTTCGGCAGGCTGAAGGCGTGCTGATGGGTCTGGCCGTCCCAGTACGCCAGCGGGCCCGTCACCCGCTCGGCGATGAGCTTGTCCACGGCCGGCGTGTCCTGCCGCCGGGGATCCACCTTCTTCGTGGCCGCGAGGAACCCCCAGGGCGTGCCGAAGCAGGAGATGAAGGTCTGGTAGCCGGCGACGACCGGGAAGACCTCGCGCAGGGTCCGGTGGACGGTGCTGTAGAAGGCCAGCTCGCCGATCTTCGTCATGCCGGCCTGCATCGTCATCGCCCCGGCCGGGGTCAGCCGGTCGCGGACGAGCGTGTAGAATTCCTTGGTGAAGAGCATGCACGCCGGCCCCTCATCGAGGGGCTCGACGAGGTCCACGGTGATGAAGTCGAAGCGCTCGGAGGTCTTCTCGAGGTAGCCGCGGGCGTCCTCCGTCCGGACCTCGGTGCGCTTGTCGTCGAACGCCCCCCGGTGCATCTCCGGCAGGTGCTTCTTGCAGAGCTCCACCACCTCGCCGTCGATGTCCACCATGACGGCCCGGGCGATCGAGGGATACTTCAGGACCTCCCGGAGGGTGGCGCCCTCCCCACCGCCGATGACCAGGGCGCTCCGCGGGGCGCCGTCGGTGGCCAGGAGCCCGGGGTGGACCAGGGCCTCGTGGTAGATGAACTCGTCAGCCTGGCTGGACTGGATCCTGCCGTCGAGGATCAGGACTTTCCCGTAGGAGGTCGTCTCCATGATCTCGACGTGCTGAAACTTCGTCTGGGCCTCCACGACCGTCCGCTTGATGGCGTGCATGTGGCCTTCGGCGGGGGTCGTGGTCTCGAAGAACCACTTGTAGCCCTGCGGGTTGATCACCTGCCGGCGGCGAAGGCCTTGTTCACGATGGGCACCGAGGAGTTGAGGAACATGCCCCGCTGCATCTCGACGACCGAGGTGCGCTCGGCGGAGAACTGCTCGACCAGGTAGCAGGCGGCCACCTCGGGCTGCAGGGTGTCGCCGCAGGAGAAGATGTCCACGGCCGCGTAGCGGTACTCCGGCCAGGTGTGGATGGAGAGATGGGACTCGGCGATGACGACCACGCCGCTGATACCGAAGGGGTTGAACTCATGGAAGACGACGTCGACGATCGTGGCCTGGGCCCGTCTCGCTGCCTCGACCAGGGCCCCCTTCACGGCCTCGAGGCTGTTGATCACGTCGGTGTCGCAATCAAACAGCTCGAGAAGCAGGTGTCGTCCCAGGGCGTTCAATCGAGTGGCCCTCCCTTCTGCGATCCGGCCATCTACCGCACCTCTCCTGCGACGCGGTCATCGCGTCGCCGTTCCGCGCCGAAAAAATTTCGCTCTATGACAAAAACTTGATTCACTGTATGGCCCACGTTTTTCGATTGCAAGAAAAAAACACCATTTCGGGCCCCGTCGGCGGCCCGGAAGGCGGCTCGCGGCGCCCGCGCGACGCCGCTCCGAGCCCCTGCCGCGGCCCCCGATCCGCACTTTCCTCTTGCATCCGGTCGCGCGGCCGGTAGAGTGACGAAGGATCGATGTCGAAGACGGTCACGATGGCGGCGGCGGCGGTCGGCAGCGCGGAAGGCGGCTCTCCGCTCAACGCCTTCGACAACGCGCTGCTGGCGGCGGGCCTCGGCAACGTCAACCTCATCAAAGTCTCGAGCATCATCCCGCCCGACGTCACGATCGTGGACCTTCCGAAAATCAAGCCGGGCGCGCTCATCCCGACGGCGTACGCCGCGATGACGAGCGACGTGCCCGGCCAGACGGTAGCCGCCGCCGTCGGCTACGCGCTGCCCGACGACGCGTCGAAGCCCGGCGTCATCATGGAGTTCCACGATGCCGCCACGCGCCGGGACGCCGAGCGGGCGGTCCGCGCGATGCTCGAGGAGGCGTTCTCCGTCCGGGGCGAGCCGATTCGCGAGCTGAAGGTCTTCGCCGTCGAGCACACGGTCGCGCGCGTCGGGTGCGTCCTGGCCGCGGTCGTCCTGCTCGCCGAAGAAGACCTCGCGTAGCGGCGCATGCGCCCCGTCTCGCCCCGCTTCATCGCCTGCGAGGGCACGCTCGCCAACTCGAAGATCATCGTCTACGGCATCCCGTTCGTCGGCCGGGTCAACCTCCGCAAGGGCGCCGAGGACGGCCCGCGCGACCTCCGGCTCGCCTCGGAC
>DATFVL010000108.1 GCA_035260325.1 Candidatus Methylomirabilota bacterium
GGTCCCGCCGGTCCGTCGCCACGACGTAGAGGTGGCGGGGCTTGGTCTTGGTCTCCCGCACGGTCAGCGTCGCCATCGTCGTCTCTCCTCCGTCCATCTTGTCGATCAACGAGCCGCGCAAATCTCGATGAGAAAAGGAGTGCAAGGCGGATACCAAGGAGGGACGCGAGGCCAAGTGATTGATCTGTAACGGGATGTCCGGAATATATTTCCGGATTTCTCAGTGGCGAGTGGCCAAGAATTCAACGGCGCCCCTAAACGGGGGCCACTCTGACGTCGATTACGTCGGGTCGATCTTCACCATGACGGCGCCGCGCTCGCGGACCTCAGTGTCGAGCCAGGGCCGCGCGCGCCGGTCGGTCCTCCGCCGCTCCAGGGACGTCGGTGAGGTGATCCGCCGACGGTCTCCTTCCCGGCGGTCGTAGATCACCTGGACGTAGGGCCGGCGGGCGAACGTCCGCAGGGCGTACTGGTGGAGGTATCGCTCTCCCTTCTTGACGACGAGGAAGTAACGCGCGCTCCCCGCCAAGGTGTCTACACCCCCGGTGTCCACGCCCCCAAGTGTATACCGGCCGGGCGCGCGACGGGATGCGCTGCGCGACTGACCGGAGCGCGCCTCATTTGAGGCCGGTCAGGTTGTAGAGCCGCGCGCAATTGTCCCAGAGGATCTTGGCCTTCGTCTTCTCGCTCACGCCCTCGAGCCCGACGAACTCCTCGATCGCGTGCGGGAAGAGCCCGTCGGAGTGCGGGTAGTCGGTGGAGACGACGATGTTGTCGTCGCCGACCGCCTCGACGACCTGTCGCAGCACCTTCTCGTCGGCGTCTGTGGCCACGTAGCACTGGCGGAAGAAGTACTGACTCGGGAGCTGGGAGATCCGCACCTCCGAGCCGGGCCCGAACTTCTCCCACGCCTCGTCGAGCCGCCAGAGCCACCACGGGAGCCATCCGCACGTGCCCTCGAGGAAGGCGCAGCGGAGCCGCGGGTGGCGCTCGAGCACGCCGCCCGCCGCGAGGCTCGCGAACGCGAGCATCAGCTCCATCGGGTTGCGGCCCGCGATGCCGATGACGCGCCCGTTCGGGTGGTCGAGGTAGCGGCGCGCGATGTCGTCATGGAGCGATGACTGTCCCGTCGGATGGAAGCCCACCGGGACGCCGAGCTCCTCGAGCGCGTCCCAGAGCGGCTCGAACTCCGGGTCGTGGACGTGGCGGCCACGGATCGGATTCGGGTTGCCGATCACCGCGACCGCGCCCAGCTCCCGCACGGCCCGCCGCGCCTCGGCGACGGCGCCGGGGACGTCGTGGAACGCGACCTGGGCCGCGAACCTCAGGCGGGCCGGATCGTGCGCGCAGAAGTCGCGGGTCCAGTCGTTGTGGGCGCGCGCGAGCGCCGTCGCCACCCGGGGCTCGAGGTCGTCGTGCATGAGCACCTGGCGCCCGCGCGTGCCGTAGAGGATCGCGACGTCGATGCCCTCGATGTCCATCGCGGCGACGTGCGACTCGGGGTCGTAGCCGCGCGCGTGCGCGAGCTCGTAGTGCGGGTGCCGGGCGAACGCGCGCCGCTGGAGGTCCCGGCCGACGATCGCCGTGTGCGGCCGCTTCGACATCTCGCCGAGCTCGAGGTCGCCGATGCGGATGATCGGCTGGTTCGGCGCGTTCTCCGCGCGGCGGACGAACGTCGGCGCGAATTTCTTGAACGGCTCCTCCAGGTAACGCGCCCAGAGGCCGTCCGGCTCCATCGTGTGGAGGTCGCTGTCCATCACCCTGAACCCGTTCTTCATGGCTTGCCTCCTCGCGGCAGGGCGAGGGTAATCCGCGTCGCCGGCGAGGTCAATGCCCGGCGCCTTGACACCCGCCGCGTCCGTGTGGTTCTCTCCGCATGCACCGGCGGCCGTTCGCCGGCAAGGAGGAGCACGCCGATGTCAAGAACCGACCATCGCGTCGATCTGAGCCGCCGTGCGCTACTCCGGGGCGCGGCGGCGCTCGGCCTCGGTCTCGCCGCCGCCCCGGATCTCGTCCTCGCCCAGAAGAAGGCCGTGCGGCTCGCGTTCATCGGCCCGCTGACCGGCGGCACCGCGTCGAACGGCCTGGGCGGCCGCAACTCGTTCCTCCTCGCCGTCCAGGAGCGGAACGCCGACCCGAAGACGAAGTACCAGTACGAGACGGAGGTGCTCGACGACGAGTGCAAGCCGACCGTGGCGGTCCAGGCGGCGCTCAAGGCGTCGTCCGACCCGGCGATCGTCGCGGGCGTCACGCACTACTGCTCGGTGACGGCCATCGCGACGGTGGACACCTACCACAAGGCGGGCATGCCGGCGATGGTCTGGGGCGCCGTGCTCCCCGAGATCACCTACAGCCACGACTACGTCGAGATCACGCGGGTCAACGGCACCATGATCAACCAGAACAACATCGCCGCGGACTTCGCGGTGAAGACGCTCGGCTTCAGGACCTTCGCGCTCATCCACGACACGACCGACTACGGCCGCGCCCACGCGAAGTGGTTCACCGAGTTCGCCGAGAAGGCGGGCGGCAAGATCCTCTCCACGCAGGGCACGGCGAAGGACCAGAAGGACTACACCGCCGAGCTCACGCGCGCGAAGGCCGACCGGCCCGAGGTCGTCTGGTACGGCGGTCTCACGCCCGACGGTGTGCGCGTGCGGGTCCAGATGGACAAGCTCGGCGTCCGCGCCCAGTTCCAGGGCACGAGCGGCATCAAGTCGGACACGTTCAACGAGACCGCGGGCCCGTCGGCGGAGGGCACGCTCGCGTTCGTCGAGGGCGCGCCGACCGAGAAGCTCCCGGGCGGCAGGCGGTTCCTCGAGGCGTACGCCAAGGCCGGCTTCAAGGAGCCGTCGGAGGCGTACGGCCCCTTCGCGTACGTCGCGGCGAACCTCGTCATCGACGCGATCGAGGCCGTCGGGCCCGACCGCGCCAAGGTGGCGGCGCGCCTCAAGCGGACGAAGAACGCGAACACGATCATCGGGCCCGTCGAGTTCGACGCGCACGGCCAGAACACCGTCGCGCTCATCTCCAAGTACGTGAGCCAGGACGGCAAGTGGGTGCTCTGGGAGGACTCGGAGTACGCCGCGGGCAAGCGCACGCTGCCCGGGCTCAAGTTCAAGAAGATGTAAGCGGCCCGGCGTGCCGCCCCTCGAGCTGCTCCTCCAGCAGGCGCTGAACGGCGTGATGCTGGGGGTGATGTACGCCCTGATCGCAGTCGGGTTCACGCTCTTTTTCGGCGTGCTCGACGTGATCCACTTCTCGCACGGCGACATCTTCATGCTGGGCGCGTTCGCCGCGCTCTCGACGCTCCTCGGCCTCGCCGCCGCGGGGCTCGGCGCGCCGCTCGTCGCGCTGCCGCTCGCCTTCGTGGCCGCGATCCTCGTGACCGGCGGCGTCGGCGTCCTCGCCGAGCGCGTGTGCGTGAAGCCGCTCGCGCGCTCGTCGCCGCTCATGACGCTCCTGGCGACGCTCTCGCTCGGCCTCGTCATCCGCGAGTCGGTGCTGATCTTCTACCCGCGCGGCGCCGACCCGAAGCCCTTCCCCCGGCTCCTCCCGCAGGGCGGCTTCGACGTCGGCGGCGTCTCGATCCGCTGGGAGAACCTCGCCATCCTCGGCATCGGCCTCGCGGCGATGGTCCTCGTGGACCTGATCATCGGCCGGACGAAGATGGGCGCCGCCATCCGCGCCGTCGCGCAGGACCCGGAGGCGGCGCAGATGATGGGCGTGAACCTCGACCGCACGGTGGACGCCACGTTCTTCCTCGGCTCCGGCCTCGCGGCGGTCGCGGGGATCCTGAGCGGCCTCTACTACAGCGAGATCCACTTCATCATGGGGATCACGGGCGGCGTCATCGGCTTCTCGGCCGCCGCCATCGGCGGGCTCGGCAACGTCTACGGCGCGATCGTCGGGGGCCTGCTCTTCGGCGTGCTGCAGACGACGGCGGCGGCGCTCATCCCCCGGGGCTCCGAGTTCAGGGACGTCGTCGCGTTCGCCGTCGTCATGCTGTTCCTGATATTCAGACCGCGCGGGATCCTCGGTGAGAAGAGCGTGGAGCGCGTGTGAGCCTCCTCCTCGTCTGGCTCGCCGAGCTCGTCGTCTTCGCTCTGGTCGTTGCCGGGATCCTGGCCGAGCGGCCCGCCGCTCTCGTGGCGACGGGCGCCGCGCTCGTCGCGGCCGGAGCCCTCGTCCGGTTCGTGGCGCCGCTCGGCGCGGCGCTCGTCTCGGCCTTCGCCCGCCACCGCGCGGCGGCGCTCCTCGGGGGCGCGCTTCTGACGCTCGCGCTCCCCGTAGTGCTCAGGGCGAGCCCGTATTGGACCTTCGTGGCGACGCTGGCGCTCCTCTACGTCACGATCGGGCAGGGGCTCAACCTCCAGATCGGGACGGCGGGGGTCATCAACCTGGCGGGCGCCGCCTTCGCGGGCCTCGGCGGCTATTCGGTGGGCCTCCTCACGGTCACGGCCGGCTGGCCCTCATGGCTCGCCGTCGTCATGGCGCCCTGGATCGCGGTGATCGTCGGCGCGGTCCTCTTCGTGCCGATCCTCAAGACGCGCGGCCACTACCTGGCGCTGGTCACGATCGCGTTCGTCTTCATCTTCAACATCCTGATGAACAACCTCGAGTTCACGGGCGGGCCGCAGGGGATCAAGAACATCCCGACGCTCCGGCTCTTCGGCTGGGCGTTCACGTCGAAGCCGGCGCTCGCCGGGCTCGAGCTTCCCGCCCACGCGAACTTCTACTACGCCGCGCTCCTCGTGGCGGGGCTCACGACGTGGACGCTGCGGCGCCTGCACGACTCGTGGCTCGGGCTCGCGCTGAACACGCTGCGTGACGACGAGATCGCGGCGCGCTGCTGCGGCGTCTCGATCACGCGGGGCAAGCTCCTCGCGTTCTCGATCGGCAACCTCTTCATCGGGCTCGGCGGCGCGCTCTACGCGGTGATGGTCGGGTTCGTCTCGCCGCCCGACTTCGACTTCGGCTACTCGCTCGTCATGCTCTCGGTCATCATCATCGGCGGCGTGGACTCGATCCCTGGCGTCGTGCTCGGCGCGTGCCTGCTGCTGCCGCTCCCCGAGCGCTTCCGGTTCCTCCACGAGTACCGGCTGCTGCTCTACGGCGTCGTGATCGTCGTGATGCTTCTCTACCGGCCACGGGGGCTCTGGCCCGCGGCGGCGCGGCGTTACCGATGAGCGTCGCGCACCTGTCTCAGGCCACCCACGGTTCGCGCCGGCCTCGCGGACCCCGCTAGCAATGACCGCCCCGCTTCTCGAGGCCCGCGGGCTCACCGTGAGGTTCGGCGGCCTCGTCGCCCTCGACGGGGTGGACGTCGCGGTGGGCGCCGGCGAGACGGTCGGCGTCATCGGCCCGAACGGCTCGGGGAAGACGACGTTCTTCAACGCGCTCACCGGGCTCTACGCCCCGGCGGCCGGGGAGATCGTCTTCGGCGGCCGTCGCATCACGGGGCTCGAGGCCCACGCGATCGCGCGGCTCGGGATCGCCCGCACGTTCCAGGCGAGCCGGCTCTGCCTGGGCCTCTCCGTCTTCGACAACATCCTGATCGGCATGCACGCCCGGCGGACGACCGGGCTCGTGGACTCCGTGTTCCGTCGCGCGCGGTTCCTCCGGGAGATGAGCGGGGCGGTCGAGCGCGCGGCGCACCTCCTCGCGCTGTTCAGCCGCGATTTGCCCGCCCGCGGCTTCGAGCCCGTCGGGCAGCTCCCGCAGATCGACCGGCGGCGCGTCGAGATCTGCCGGGCGCTCGCGACCGAGCCGAAGCTGCTCCTCCTCGACGAGCCCTCGGCCGGGATGAGCCCGGAGGAGACGGCCGAGCTGATGCGCGACCTCCAGATCGTGCGCGAGGAGATGCCGGGGCTCTCGGTCGTCATCATCGAGCACGACATGTTCGTGATCGAGGGCGTGAGCGGGCGCGTCGTCGCGTTCAACTACGGCCGGAAGATCGCCGAGGGGTCCTTCGCCGCCGTGGCGGCGCACGAAGAAGTCCGCGAGGCGTACCTCGGCCGGGAGCGCGCGCGTGCTTGAGCTCCGGGACGTCTCCACGCGCTACGGCCCGCTGACGATGCTCCGGCGCGTGTCGCTGGCGCTCGGCGAGGGGAAGATCGCGTGTCTCCTCGGACCGAACGGCGCCGGGAAGACCACGCTGATCCGGACGATCCTCGGCATCGTCAGGGCCCTCGAGGGCGAGATCCTCCTCGAGGGCCGGCGCATCGACCGCCTCCGCACCCACGAGATCGTCGAGCTCGGCATCGGCGTGGTGCCCGAGGGCCGGCGCGTCTTCCCGAGGATGACGGTCGAGGAGAACCTCCGCATGGGGGCGTTCATCGAGTGGGCGCCCGCGGACTTCGCGGCGCGTCGCGACCAGGTCTTCGCGCTCTTCCCGCGGCTCGCCGAGCGCCGGCGGCAGAAGGCGGCGACGATGTCGGGCGGCGAGCAGGCGATGCTCGCCATGGGGCGCGCGCTGATGGGCCGGCCGAAGCTCCTCCTGCTCGACGAGCCCTCACTCGGGCTCGCGCCGGTGCTGGTCGAGCAGCTCTTCGCGATGATCCAGGCGATCAACCGGAGCGGCACGACGGTCTTCCTCGTCGAGCAGAACGCGCGGAAGACGCTCGAGATCGCCGATCACGGCTTCCTCCTCCAGAAGGGCGAGATCGTCGGGCGCGGCAGCGCGGCCGAGCTCGCCGCCTCCGAGATCGTGCGCCACGCCTACCTCCGCGCGTGAGGCCGGGCTAGAATCGCGGTGCGATGAGCGGTCCTCGATCGAGTGGCACGGACGAGCTGGCCGTCCTCGAGCGCGTCCAGCGGAAGGTGCTGTGGCTCTCCACGTGGATGGTCCACCACGCGAACGCGCGCCCGAGCGCCGACGGGACGAAGGTCGGCGGCCATCAGGCGTCGTCGGCGTCCGTCGTGAGCCTCCTCACCGCGCTTTACTTCAAGACCCTCGAGTCGGACGACCTGGTCGCGGTGAAGGCCCACGCGGCGCCGGCCTTCTATGCGTGCCAGTACCTGCGCGGCCGCCTGCCGAAGGAGGCGCTGACGGGGCTGCGGCGGTTCGGGGGGCTCCAGGCATACCCGAGCCGCAGGAAGAACCCGGAGATCGTCGAGCTCTCCACGGGCTCGATGGGGCTCGGCGCCGTCCAGGCGACGTTTCACGCGCTCGGGGCTCAGTACCTCGCGGATCACTTCGGGACCACGCCGCCGAGGCGGATCATCGTCATGGTCGGCGACGCCGAGCTCGACGAGGGCAACGTCTGGGAGGCGCTCGCCGAGGAGACGGTCGCGCGGCTCGGCCGCGTTCTCTGGCTCGTGGACGTGAACCGCCAGGCCCTCGACCGGATCATCCCCGAGGCGCGCACGCGCCAGCTCGGCCGGATGTTCGCGGCGTGCGGCTGGCGCGTCAGCGAGCTGCGCTGGGGACGGAGGCTCCGCGCGCTCTTCGGCGCGCCCGGCGGCGAGCGGCTCAGGCAGCGGCTCGACGCCATGTCGAATGCCGAGTACCAGCGGCTGCTCCGACAACCCGCGGGCGCCGTCCGCAAGGCACTCGTCGGCGCCGGTGACGGTGGGACGGACGCGGAGCTCGACCGGACGCTCGGCGCGCTCGGTGACGTCGAGCTTCAGGCCATCGTCGCCGACGTCGGTGGCCACGACCTCGCGCTGATCCTCGAGGCGCTCGAGCAGGCGGGGCAGGAGCGCGACAGGCCCACGGTGATCCTCGCCCACACGGTCAAGGGCTGGGGGCTTCAGCTCGCGGCCGATCCGTTGAACCACACGGCGCTCCTGACCGAGGCGCAGGTCGAGGAGCTGCGCGCGTCGCTCGGGATCGCGCCGGGCGCCGAGTGGGACGGCTTCGCGCCCGAGAGTGAGGAAGCCGCGCTGGTCCGCGGGCTCCCGCCGCTCTTCTCGGCGCCCCGCGCCGCGGCGCAGCCCGCGGTGCCGTTCGAGGTGGACGAGACATACCCCGCCGAGTGCTCGACCCAGGAGGCGTTCGGTCGCGTGCTCGGCGCCCTCGCGCGCCTGGACGCCGCGAAGTCCATCGTCACGGTGTCGGCCGACGTCGCCGTGACGACGCACCTCGCGGGCTGGATCAACCGCAAGGGAGTCTATTTCCCCGCGGCGCGATCGAACCCGTTCGCCGACGTCGCTCAGCCCGTTCAATGGAGGGAATCGCCCGCCGGCCAGCACTTCGAGCTCGGGATCGCCGAGCACAACCTGTTCCTCCTGCTCGGCGCCCTCGGTCTCACGCGCGAGCTCTCGGGCGTGACGCTGCTCCCGATCGGCACGCTCTACGACCCCTTCGTGACGCGCGGTCTCGACGCGCTCTACCACGCCCTCTACTCCGGCGCCCGCTTCGTCGTCGCGGCGACGCCCTCGGGCGTGAGCCTCGCCCCCGAGGGCGGCGCCCATCAGTCCGTGATCACGCCGGGGATCGGCGTCGCACTGCCGGCGATGGCGTACTTCGAGCCCGCGTTCGCGCGCGAGGTGGAGTGGATCCTGCTCGACGCCCTGCGTGGTCTCGCCGACCGCACGGGCGAGAGCCTCTACATGCGCCTCACGACGAAGCCCGTGGACCAGTCTCTCGCGCCGCAGCCGAGCGACGAGTACCGGGCGCGTGTCCTACGCGGGGGCTACCGGCTCGTGGACGCGCGCGGCGAGCCGGGCTGGGACGCCGAGATCAGCGCGGTCTCGATCTTCGTCGCCGGCGCCATGGTCCCCGAGGCGGTGGAAGCCGCGCGACGCCTACGCGAGGCCGGCGTCCACGCGAGCGTCTTCGTCGTCACCAGCCCCGACCGGCTCTACCGCGGTCTCCGCGAGCCACGGCCGTACCTCGAGGAGCTGGTCGGCGGCGACGAGGAGGGCGTGCCGATCGTTTCGGTCCAGGACGGCCACTCGCACGGCCTCGCCTTCCTCGGCGGCGCGTTCGGAGTCTCCCAGCAGGCGCTCGGCGTGGACGACTTCGGCCAGTCGGGGACACGCGCCGACCTCTACCGCCACTATGCGATCGACGCGGCGGCGATCACGCGCGCCGCGCTCCTGCTGCTCGGCCGGTAGGCGCCGGGCGAGTTTGCAGGCGTGCAAAATGAGATACGTCTCGATATTCTCCGCACGCCGCTGCTATAGTTTGGGCGATGGCCAAGCAGACGAGACGCTCAGAGTTTCGAGATCCACGCGAGATACCGAACTATGGAATACCGGAGACGGCCCACTATCTTCGAGTGCCCGAAGCCACGCTTCGGTCCTGGGTCCTGGGCCGCGAATATCCAACGAAGGCGGGCGACAGGCATTTCAGGCCGCTCATCGGCCTCGCCCAGCATGAGCCGCCGTTGCTGTCGTTCATCAATCTCGTGGAAGCTCATGTTCTCGATGCCATCTGTCACCAGCATCGTCTTCCCCTCAAGACTGTTCGTGCGGCGCTGGAGTACGTGGTGCGGGAATTCGGCTCGCAGCATCCGCTCGCCCAGCGACAGTTCGAGACCGATGGGGTGAACCTGTTCATCCAGAAGGTCGACAAGCTGATCAATGTTTCGCAGGAAGGGCAGCTCGCCATGCGCGAGCTGCTCACGAGCCACCTGCAGCGCATCGAGCATGACGAAGCCGGGCTCGC
>DATFVL010000109.1 GCA_035260325.1 Candidatus Methylomirabilota bacterium
GCCGGCCGGCGGCATCTCGCGCCACGCGCGCTCGCGCACCAGCTCGCGTCGTGCCGCCGCGTACGCCTTCGAGAGCAGCCGATCGGCCGGGACCTTCACGAAGTTCGGATCGCCGTAGTAGGCGTCGCGGTCGGCGAACGCGAGCTTGACCGTCTCGACGAGCCGGTGGAGATACGCGGGCGAGTTGTGGCCGAGCGACTTCAGATCGACGCCGTCGAGCATGTTGAACATCTGCAACAGCGACGGGCCCTGGCACCAGAACCCGCACGCGGCGATCTCGTACCGGCCGAACGCCGTCCGGAACGCGGGCGCGACCTCGACGCTCCACTCGGCGAGGTCCTCGTACGCGAGCGGACCGCCCTCGACCCGGTGGAACTCGGCGATGCGCTTCGCCGTCTCGCCGCGGTAGAACTCGTCGCGCGCCGCGCGGATACCGGCCTCGCGGTTCCCGCCGGCCTTCGCCTCCGCACGCCCCATCCGCCGGAGGGTCTCGCCGAGCTCGCGCTGGACCAGGATCTCGCCGGTCCGGTACGCGCGCCCGTCCTTCAGATAGAGCGCGGTGGACGTCGGCCAGCGGCGGTACTTGTCGGCGTTCGTCCCCATCTGGTAGGCGGAGAAGATCGAGACCGGGAAACCGCGCTCGGCGTGCTCGGTGGCCGCCGTCGCCACCTCGGCGAAGGACATCGTCCCCCAGCGCTCGAGCGCTGTGAGCCAGGCGCCCGGCGCCGCCGGCACCACGGTGCGCGCGAGGCCCGGAGGGATCTGGCCCTTGTGGTTGTCGCGGAAGTACGCGGCGCTCGAGGCGCGCGGATACGGGCCGACGCCCGAGACCTGCCACGTCTCCCCCGTGCGCGCCACGTGGACGAGGATCGGCGCGACGCCCGCGACGCTCACCATGTCGCAGTGGACGACGCCGAGCGTGAGCCCCGCGGCGACGCCCGCGTCGATCGCGTTGCCGCCCGCCGCCAGCACCCGGGCCGCGGCCTCGGAGGCGAGCGCGTGGCCCGCCGCGACGGCCCAGCGCGTGCCGATCGCCTGCACGGTGGCCGTCGGCGAATGGGCGGGCGCCTTCTGCTGCGAGGAGACGGAGTCGAGGCTCATGAGGCGCCTATCTTACCATCCTGCCCCCGCTCGCTTCCGGGCTGTAAGACCCGGCGCACCTCCGCGTTCTATCCGGAGTTACCCGAGGAGTTCCGGAAACGCGAACCGACGAAAGGGGTGAGGGAGATGGCGCTCGAGCTCATGTGGGCATTCCTCTTCGTGTGAGCCGAATTCGGGGGGTGTCGGCGGCGAATCGGGGCGAGGGGGCCGTCCCCTCGCCCTGACCCGTCACCGCTTGCGACGGGTCGCCCGCGACTTGGCCCGGGTTTTTCGCGCGCCCTTCGGTGCCTGCTGAACCGGCTTGAACTTCAGCGGACCCATGTTGTTCCAGCGCAAGTCGATGTAGTTGTCGCCCACACGGACTTCGTCGGGCGGACCTTTCGTCACGGCCGAGTAGGCTCGGATCAGAGTGATCGTCTTCTTTCCCATCTCCCGCCTCAGGAATCTTCCTCGCTTTGTACCACGGTGAACGGTCGGCTGCCAAGCAGATGACCATCCACGACGAGTTGCAGTTCGTAGAGTCCGGGTCGCTCGACATGCACGGCGCCAAGTCTGAAGCCGAGCTCACTGACCGCGTCCCGCGAGAGCAGGGTCACGTCGAGTCGTGCAATTTCCCTCGTCACCGCGAGGTCGTGCAAGCGTAAGAGATCGAAACGCAGTCGATGCCTCGAATTCGATACAGGGCGCGGGCGTGCTACGCTTCAACCATGCCCGCGCCGCTCATCGGCGTCTCGACCTCGGTCACCGTGAACAAAGCGCCCGAGCGCGCATACGTGAACACGGCGTACCTGAGCGCGGTCCAGCAAGCGGGCGGGGTCCCCGTGCTCCTCGCGCCAGGCCTCGACGCGTCCGCGCTCCGGACCCTGTGGGAGCGGCTCGACGGTCTCGTCCTCACCGGCGGCGGCGACATCGACCCGGCGCGCTTCGGCGAGCCGCGGCACCCCACGACCGATGACGTCTCGGAGTCGCGCGACGCTCTCGAGCTCGGCCTGGTGCACAAGGCGCTCGAGGACGACGTGCCCCTCTTCGCGATCTGCCGCGGCCTCCAGGTGGTGAACGTCGCGCTCGGTGGCAGCCTTCACCAGGAGATCAGGGACCAGCTCGGAAGCCCGATCGAGCACAGCCAGAAGGAGCCGCGCGAACAGCCGACGCACGACGTGAAGGTGATGGGCGAGGGCACGCGCCTGGGGAAGATCCTCGGCGCCCTCGAGCTCCGCGTGAACAGCATGCACCACCAGGCGATCAAGACGCTCGGGCGCGGCGTGCGCGACGTCGCCTGGGCGCCCGACGGCGTCATCGAAGCCGCGGAGCTCGAGGACCGGGCGCGCTTCCTGGTCGGCGTGCAGTGGCACCCGGAGGACCTCGTCGGCCACGACCCCGCCGCGCGGAAGCTCTTCGCGGCGCTCATCGCCGAGGCCCGCGGCCGGAACGGCTAGGCGATCTCCCAGCGCGAGGGCGCGTCCTTCACGATGGTCTCGCTCACCCGCCCCTCGCGCTTCAGCTTCTTCAAGTGGGACTCGACCGACATCGCGGCCATCGCGTGGAGCGCCTTCGGCACCTCGGCGTAGATCCGCTCCACCATCGCGGGGATCGTCGTGAGCCCGTCCCCCAGCGCCGCGAGGATCTGCCGCTCGCGCAGCATCCGGTGGTCGATGTACTCCTGGATCTTCGCCGGCGCGTCCGCGATGACGGGACCGTGCGCCGGGTAGATGCGGCGGACGTCGAGCCGCTGGAGACGCCGGAGCGAGGCGAGATAGTCGCCGAGGTCGCCGTCCTCCGACGGGATGACCGTCGTCGAGCCGCCGAGGATCACGTCGCCGGTGAAGACGGCCTTCTCCTCGACGAGGTAGTAGCAGAGGTGGTCGGAGGCGTGGCCGGGCGTGTGGATCGGCATCAGCGTCACGCCCTCGCCCTCGACCTTCTGGCCGTCGCGCAGGTCGTCCATCGGCTCGGGGAGCCCGCTGTCCTTGTGGATCATCTTCGCCACGCGGAGGCCGCGGAAGCGCCCGCGGAGCTGGCCGACGCCGCCCATGTGGTCGCGGTGGCGGTGCGTGAGGATGACGCGCGAGGGCTGGCTGAAGCCGCGCTCGCCGAGGTAGCGCTCCATGAGCGGCAGGTAGTCGGCCACGCCCGCGCCCGTGTCGATCAGGATCGGGTCGCGCCGGCCGACGAGGTAGGTGTTGGTGCCCGGCCCCGTCATCATGCCGGGGTTGAGGCCGAGCACGCGCCCCACCAGCGCGGACACGGTCGCCGTCCTCGGAAACGCCGGATCGATCCAGCTCACGCCCGTCAGTCTCTCACACGCCCAGGTAACGGTGCTGGACGTCCTCGCGCGCGCGGAGCTCGGCCGAGCCGCCGCGCCAGACGATCTGCCCCTTCTCGATGATGTAGTGCGCGTCGGCGATGCGCGTCAGCGCGACCAGGTCCTTGTCGATCAGGAGGATCGCCTGGCCGCGCGCCTTCAGCCGCTCGACGCAGCGCCAGATCTCGGCGCGAACGAGCGGCGCCAGGCCCTCCGTCGCCTCGTCGAGGATCAGGAGCCGCGGGTTCGTCATGAGCGCGCGCCCGATCGCGAGCATCTGCTGCTCGCCGCCCGAGAGGGCGCCGCCGAGGCTCCGCGCGCGGGCCGCGAGCTGGGGGAAGAGCTCGAACACCCTGGGGACGGTCCACGGGTCCGCGCCGCCGCCGCGGTTCGCGGCGGTCGCCACGAGGTTCTCGCGCACCGTGAGGTTCGGGAACACCTGGCGGCCCTCGGGCACGAGGCCGATCCCGACCTGGGCGACGCGGTACGACGGGAGCCCGTGGATCGGCCGGCCGTCGAAGCGGACCGCGCCGGCCCGCGGCCTCACGATGCCCATGATCGAGCGGACCGTCGTCGTCTTGCCCATGCCGTTCCGGCCGAGCAGCGTCGCCACCTGCCCGGCCTCGACGGTGAGGCTCACGCCGAAGAGCACCTGGCTCATGCCGTACGCGGTCTCGATCGCCTCGACGACCAGCATCAGGCCGCGGCATCCTCGCCGAGGTAGGCGCGCCGCACCTCGGCGTTGGCGCGGATCTCGGCCGGCGTCCCCGTCGCGATGATGCGGCCGTAGACCATCACGGAGATCCGGTCGGCGAGCGTGAACACCGCGTCCATGTCGTGCTCGACGAGCACGAGCGTGAGGAGCTCCTTGAGCGTGCCGAGGAAGCGGATCATGCGCTGCGTCTCGTCGAGCCCCATCCCGGCGACGGGCTCGTCGAGCAGGAGCAGGCGCGGCTTCGTCGCGAGCGCCATCGCGATCTCGAGCTGGCGCTGCTCGCCGTGGGCGAGGTTGGCCGCGAGCACGTCGGCGCGCTCGCCCAGTCCCACGGAGGCGAGAACGGCCCGCGCCGGCTCGCGCAGCGCCCGCTCCGCGCGCGCGGGGCGCCAGAAGGCGAAGCTGTGTCCGGAATGCGCCTGGACGGCGAGCGCGACGTTGTCGAGCGCCGAGAAGTCCCGGAAGATGCTCGTGATCTGGAAGGAGCGCGCGAGGCCGAGGCGCGACCGCGCGGGGGCGTCGAGGCCGGCGATGTCCCGGCCGGCGAAGCTGATCGTGCCCGCATCGACGCTCAGGTCACCCGCCAGCTGCGAGAGGAGCGTCGTCTTGCCCGCGCCGTTCGGCCCGATGATCGCGTGGGTCTCGCCCCTGACCACGTCGAGGTCCACGCGGTCGGTCGCGCGGAGCCCGCCGAAGCTCTTGCTGAGCCCGCGGACGGCGAGGAACAGCTCAGCCATCGCGGGGCGCCTCGCCGGGCAAGAGGCCGAAGAGCCCGCGTTTCGCGAAGAGCACGACCAGGACGAGGAAGGGCCCGAGGACGATCTGCCAGTGCTCGGTCAGAGCGGACAACACGTCCTCGAGGAGCAGGAACACGACGGCGCCGACGACGGGCCCGTAGAGCGTCCCCATCCCCCCGAGGATCACCATGAACATGATCTCGCCCGAGCGGGTCCAGTGCATGAAGTCGGGCGTCAGGTACTCGGTCTGGTTCGCGAGGAGCGCGCCCGCCAGGCCGCACACGCTCCCGGCGAGCACGAACGCCGTGAGCTTGTAGCGGTAGGTGGGAAAGCCGATCGCCCGGGCGCGCGGCTCGTTCGACCGGGCGCCGCGCACGACCATGCCGAAGCGCGCGGCGACCAGCCGCCGCCCCAGGACGAGGAAGAGGAGCAGGAGCCCGAGGACCAGGTAGTAGAACGCGTACGGGTTCCGCAGGTCGATGAGGCCCGCGAACTGGCTTCGCGACTTGAGCGGCATGCCGTTGTCGCCGCCGTACGCGTCGAGGCTGATCCCCAGGTAGTAGAGCATCTGGGTGAAGGCCAGCGTGATCATGATGAAGTAGACCCCGCTCGTGCGGAGCGAGATCGCGCCGATCACGAGCGCGACGAGCGCCGAGGCGACGACGGCGACGGGCCACTGGACGAGGCCGCTGTGGATCCCGTGGAAGGCGAGGATCCCGACCGCGTAGGCGCCGACGCCGAGATAGGCCGCGTGGCCGAAGCTCACCATGCCGCCGTAGCCCAGGATCAGGTCGAGGCTCGCCGCCGCGAGCGCGAAGATGAGCATGCGCCGGAAGAGGTCGACGTAGAACGGCTGGTCGAGCACGGCGGCCGCCGGCGGCACGAGGGCGAGGGCGAGC
>DATFVL010000110.1 GCA_035260325.1 Candidatus Methylomirabilota bacterium
CGCGCCGGCCCCGCCCCCCGCGGCGGTGTCCCCTCCCGCCCGCCGGCTCGGGCTCGCCCGGCTCCTCCACCGGTGTGCCGGCGAGCGCGCGGGAGGAGAGACGGCGGAAGCCGATGCCGAGCGCCGCAGCCACGTCGCCCACGGCGTCGAACGCCCGGTCCTCCGACACGATCTCGACCACGTCCCCGGGGCGGCCGGCGGCCAGCCACACGCCCGCGCTCACCGCAATGCGGAGGTCGCTCCAGTCCTTCACGCCGGCGGAGGGCGCGCTGTGGACCAGTTGGGCGCCGTGGCGCGCGAGCAGGCGCGCCGTGTCCTGGCTGATCACGCGCCAGTTGCCGACCGCCACGAACTCCGTGCGCCAGCCGGCGCGGTCCGTGGCGAGGTGCTCGATCAGCCGCGCGATGCGCCCGGGCTGGCTCGTGTTCTCGACGTCGAAGAAGATGACGCGCCGGCTCGACGGCAGCGCTGCCGCGGGCGCGGGAGGCTCCATGCGTGCGGCGAAGGCGGGCTCGGGCGTGGCCAGCGGCACGACCGGCTCGTGCTCGACGAGGGACGGGAGCGGCTCGGGAGCGGGCTCGACCTCCGGGGCGGGGCTCGTCGTCGCAGCGCCGCGGCGGCGGAACCGCCCGGCGCTCGTGCGTTCCATGTCCTGCATCATACGGGCCCACACCGCCGCGGGCTAGGCAGAATGCGCCGATCGGTCGCGCCGGCATCCGTGTCAGGCCACTGACACAATTTTGGGGTTGCCGGTCTGGAAGGCCCTGCTACCATTGGGGTTGTTCCGGGCATACGACTTGCAGAAACCCGGGGTGGATTCTCCCGACATCGGGGATTCCAAGGAGGCAACGCGATGACGAAGCTCAACATCTTCCGACCCGTGCTCTCGGTGGTCTCGAGCGTCCTGCTGACCGCCCTGATCGTCGCTCCCGCGGCCGCGCAAGACGTGGACGCGAAGGGCGACAAGGAGCTGACGAGACTCGCGAAGGGGATCGACAAGAGCGCGGCGGACCGGGACGCCGGCCGCGTGACCTCGCGGATCGCGGACGAGTGGAAGGGAACGACGTTCAAATTCGACGCCGGCGGCGCGCCGCGCGCGTTCACGGCGCAGGACGTCCAGAACCTCCGCGCCAAGGGGCTCGGCTATGGCGAGATCTCGATCCTGCTCGCCCTTACGGCGAAGCAACACAACGCGGCGACGGCGAAGTCGCTCGACCAGATCCTCGCCATGCGCCAGGCCCATGAGGGCTGGGGGAAGATCGCGAAGGACCTCGGCTACAAGAACCTGGGCGCGGTCATCAGCAGCGTGAAGGCGAGCGAGAAGGCCCTGGCGCGGGTGGCCATGGAGCGCAGCGAGAAACCCGGGACGCGCGACAAGGTGCAGAAGCCGGAGAAGATGGAAAAGCCGGAGAAGATGGAGCGGCCCGAGAAGCCGGGCCGGTAGTCGTCGGCCCGGAATCGAGAGGAGACGAGCGATGCGGCATCGTGGCGTCGTGGTCGTGCTGGCCGTCGCACTGGTCCTGCTCGGCGCCGTGCCAGCCCTGGCCGAGGACCAGCCCTGGTTGTCGCTCTCGGGCTCGGTCAACTACTCGGTCGGCGACTACGGCACGGGCAAGGACACGACGATCGTCTACATCCCCTTCACGCTCGGCGTGAGGCCGCTCGACACGTTGTGGATCCGGCTGACGGTACCGTACATCGAGCAGACTTCGCAGAACGTCGTCAGTACCGGTGGTGGAGTCGCGGCGAGGAACGAGGCGCGCGGCAAGCTCGCCCGCCCCGCCCGCTCCACCACCGAGGCCGGCCCCGGCGACGTGCTCCTGAAGGTGTCCTGGGCCGTCGTTCAGGAAGGGCCCGTGCTCCCCGAGATCGCGCCCTACGTGAAGATCAAGTTCCCGACGGCGGACGAGAGTCGCGGGCTCGGCACGGGCGAGTTCGACGAGACCTTGGGCGTGGACGTGAGCAAGGCGCTCCTCGACAAGCTCTTCGGATATCTCACGCTGTCCTACACGTTCGTCGGCAGTCCGCCGGGCGCGGACCTCCGCAACTCGTTCGGGTGGAGCCTCGGCGCCGCGTACGCGGTGCTCACGCCGCTGTCGGTCTTCGGCTTCCTCGAGGGCGCGACCGCGATCGCGCGAGGCCAGGCGGATCCCGTGGACGTCGTCGTCGGCGCGGAATTCGCGCTGACGAAGGTGCTGAAGCTGACAGGCTCAGTGATGCGCGGGCTGACCAACGGCGCGGCCGATTGGGGCGTCTCCGGGGGCTTCGCGCTCCGCTTCTGACGCGGCGGGCGCGGCGCGCGCGCCGCGCCTTGACACCGGCGGCGCGGGCCGACTAGCCTCGCTTCGCGCCCTCATGGACTTCGAGTACTCGCCGGTCCAGGAAGCCTTCCGCAAGGAGTTCCGCGCGTGGCTCGCGGCGAACCTTCCTCCCGACCTCTGCCTGGACGACGCCGCGGACGACCGCGTGGCGTCGGATCGCGAGACCTTCGAGCGCCGCCGCGCCTGGCAGAAGACGATGCACGCCGCGGGCTGGGTCGGCATCACGTGGCCGACGGAGTACGGGGGCCGCGGCGCGGGGCTGATCGAGCGCGTGATCTGGGAGGAGGAGTACGCGGCGGCGCGGGCGCCGGTGTTGCCGGGGAACATGGCGCTGAACCTCGTGGGCCCGACGATCATCCACTGGGGCACCGACGCGCAGAAGCGCCGCCACCTCCCCGCGATCCTCGCCGCCGACGAGATTTGGTGCCAGGGCTTCTCCGAGCCGGGCGCGGGCTCCGACCTCGCGAGCCTCAGGACGCGCGCCGTGGATCGCGGCGACCACTACGTCGTCAACGGCCAGAAGGTGTGGACGTCGGGCGCGCACTTCGCCCACTGGATCATCCTGCTCGTCCGCACGGACCCCGACGCGCCGAAGCATCGGGGGATCAGCTGCCTGCTCGTTCCCATGCGGTCGCCGGGGATCAGCGTGCGGCCGCTCGTGCTCATGACCGGCCACCACCACTTCAACGAGGTCTTCTTCACCGACGTGGCCGTGCCGACGGCGAACCTGCTCGGTCCGCCGAACCAGGGCTGGAAGGTCTCGACGACAACGCTCATGTACGAGCGCCACTCCGCCGGCGGCCGGAGCCACGCGGCGCAGATCGCGCGCCTCGCGGCGCTCGCCCGGCGCGTGACGATCGACGGGAAGCCCGCGTGGGACCAGCCGTGGATCCGCCAGCGGCTCGCCCAGCTCGCGATCGACTGCGAGGCGCTCAAGTACACGCGGCTCAGGAGCCTCACACGCCAGCTCCGCGGCGAGCCGCCCGGGCCCGAGGGCTCGATCCTCAAGCTCACCGGCTCCGAGCTCGGCGTGCGGATCGCCGACGTCGCCGGCGAGCTGCTCGGCATGCACGTGCTCGTGAACGAGCCCTCGGGCGCCGTGCCGGACGCCCCGCGCTGGTTCAACCGCGTCCTCGCCGCGCGGCAGTACACCATCTCGGCGGGAACGAGCGAGATTCAGCGGAACATCATCGGCGAGCGCGTCCTCGGCCTGCCCAAGGACTGAGCGCCGCGCGCGAGCCTCGACGGGCGTTCAGCAGTGGCGGCACGGCGGGAAGTCCCGTGAGTACACGGGCTGCTTCAGGAACTCCTCGGGGTTGTACTTCCAGAACTGGCTGACGGCGGGGTAGGTGTAGATGACGGTGTTTTGCAGCTTCCCGCCCACGCGCTCCACCTTGCGGATGTAGACGTTCTGCGTCGGGTTGCCGTACGCGTCCATCTCCACGGGGCCGCGCGGAGCGTCGGTGATCCTCACCTTGCGGAGCGCGGCCATGAGGGCGGCCCGATCCTCCACCTTGCCGCCGATGGCTTTGACGGCCTCGTGGATGATGCGGGCGCCCGTGTAGCAGTTCTCCGAGTAGAAGCCCGGCGTGCGCTGGTAGGCCTTCTCGAACGCCGCGCGGAACTTGTGGTTGGCCGGCGTCTCCAGGGCGGCCGAGTAGTGGTGGGCGCTGACGACGCCGAGCGACTCGTCGCCGAGCTGCGGCAGCACGTGCTCGTCGGAGTACGTGCCGTTCGCGAGGAGGGGGACCCTCCCCTTGAGCCCGCTGTCCGCGTACTGCTTGGCGAACAACAGCGTCCACCGCCCGAGCCCCACGACGAACACCGCGTCGGCGTCCTTCCTGACCTGGGCCAGATACGGTGAATAGTCCTGGATGTTCAACGGCACCCACAGCTTCTGGACCACCTGACCGCCGCTGTCCTCGAAGGACTTGTGGAAGCCGCCGACAGTCTCCCAGCCGAATGCGTAGTCGAGCCCGATCGTGACGATCTTCTTGTAGCCGAGCGTCTTGGCCGCGTACTCGCCGAACGGGTGCATGTTGCCGCCGGCGGAGAAGCCCGTGCGGATGAGCCACTTCGGGCGGCGGCGCTGCGTCAGGTCGTCGGCCGAGTTGATCGGGTAGAGCGAGGGGATCCCCTGCTGCTCGATGTAGGGCACGAGCGCGTAGGCCACGTTGGAGAGAATGATCCCGACGAGCATGTGAACCTTGTCGTTCTCCACGAGCTTGCGGGCCTTGGTCAGCGCGGTCGCCGGCTGGCCTTCGTTGTCCTCCAGGATGACCTCGACCTTGCGCCCGGCCATCTGCCAGCCGAGCTCCTGCCAGTAGAGCTCGCACCCGGCGTACATGTCCTTGCCCGCCGCGGCGATCGCGCCGGACAGCGGCGAGATGAACCCGATCTTGATCGGCCCCTGCGCCGCCGCCTCGCCCGCGACGAAGACCGACGCCACCGCCATCATCAGCACCAGCCGTCCCACCGTCCGCATGCGCACCCTCCTCGACCGCCGTGATCTCGCCGCAGATCCTAACAGCGAACGGCGATGCGCGTCGTCCTTGACACGACGGCGCGCGCCGACTAGCCTCGGCTCGCCCGAGGAGGCCACCGCCCATGGAACTCGATCGCCCGCTGCCGAATCCGATGACGCCCGAGGCCAAGCCCTTCTGGGACGGCCTGCGCGAGCAGAAGCTCATGCTGCCCAAGTGCGGGGCGTGCGGCCACGTGTTCTTCTATCCGCGCGTCCTCTGTCCGCGCTGCCACGCGCGCGACATCGGCTGGATCCAGGCGAGCGGCAGGGGCAAGCTCCACGCCTTCGAGATCGCGCACCAGGCGTTCAGCAAGGCGTGGAAGGTCAAGCCGCCGTGGGTGCTGGCGATGGTCGAGCTGGC
Source organism: Candidatus Methylomirabilota bacterium (assembly GCA_035260325.1). Lineage (NCBI taxonomy): Bacteria > Methylomirabilota (SeqCode) > Candidatus Methylomirabilota bacterium. Next base: position 5,207 of record DATFVL010000110.1, read on the forward strand.
CGAGGGGCCGCGATTGATGTCCAACCTCGTCAACGTCGAGCCCGACCCGAAGAAGATCAAGTGCGACATGCCGGTGCAGGTCGTGTTCTCGAAGCTGACCGACGAGATCACGCTGCCGCTCTTCGAGCCGGCGCGGTGAGCCCCGTGGCGGACCTGAAGGCGCTCTCCGGCTCGGTGTGCGTCGTCGGCGTCGACGAGAGCGACGAGATCGGCAACCTGCCCGGCAAGAGCCAGCTCACGCTCCACCTCGAGGCGGTCGCCAACGCCGTCCGCGACGCGGGGCTCCGGATCTCGGACGTGGACGGCATCTTCACGGCGGGCCAGCACTCCCCCGCCCTCCTCGGCGAGGCGCTCGGCATCACCCCGCGCTACGTGGACGGCACGAGCGTCGGCGGCTGCTCCTTCATCATCGAGGTCGGCCACGCGGTCGCCGCGCTCCACCACGGCCTCTGCGACGTGGCCGTCGTCTCGCACGGCGAGTCCGGGCGCTCCGGGGTCGGCGTCTCCCCGCGGCGCGACACGAGCCTCACCGGCCAGTACGAGGCGCCCTTCGGCTTCGGCGGCGCGCCCACCTTCTTCGGCATGATCACCACGCGCCACATGCACGTGTACGGCACCACGCTCGAGCAGTGGGCGCAGGTCGCGGTGTCCACGCGCAAGTGGGCGGCGCTCAACCCGAAGGCGCTCCGCCGGGAGCCCATCACCGTCCAAGACGTGCTCGACTCACGGCCCGTCGTCTACCCGTTCAACGTCCTGAACATCTGTCTCGTGACGGACGCGGGCGGCGCGGTCGTGCTGACGCGCGCCGACCGGGCGCGGGACTGCGCCAAGAAGCCCGTGTACGTCCGCGGCCTGGGCGAGGGCACCGAGCACGTGATGGTCACCCAGATGAAGGACCTCACCTTCAGCGAGGCCACGCGCCTCGCAGGCGAGAAGGCGTTCCGGATGGCCGGCGTCGGCGCGCGGGACTTCGACCACATCATGCTCTACGACGCCTTCACCTCGGGGCCGCCCATCATGCTCGAGTCGCTCGGCGTCGCCAGGCGCGGCGAGGGCGTGCACTTCTTCGCGGACGGCCGCTCGACGCCGGGCGGCAAGCTCCCGATCAACACCAACGGCGGCGGCCTCTCCTACACCCACTCGGGCATGTACGGCATCTTCCCGATCATCGAGGCGACGCGCCAGCTCCGCGGCGAGTGCGGCCCGCGCCAGGTGCCGGGCGTGAGGCTCTCGCTGGTCAACGGCATGGGCGGCATGCTCTCCGCCGCCGGGACGCTCGTGCTCTCGAGCGAGCGCGGGAGCTAGGGCTCGCGCGCCGCGTCTGGACACACCGGACGTTGTGTGCTTCGATGAGCGAGACCGGAGTGTCGGTCGCCTGCCCTCAGCGGTCCCCGCCGAGCGCGACGCTCGGGCGCAGTCGCCACGGAGAAACCCTCATGCCGGCGATCCGCCGCATCAGCGAGCTCACGGTCGAGCGCCGCGACCATCGGCTCTGCGTTCGCTTCAAGCTGAACGTCTCCCCCGACCGGAACTGGATCGGCCTCTTCAAGGCGCACGCGGCCTCGAGCGTGCTCGGCGCCGCCAACGTGATCTTCGACGAGACCGACGCGTTCGTGGAAGTCGGGAGGCCCAGCAGCCCGGCGGAGCTCGCCACGGCCCTCGACTGCTTCATCGAGTGCGCGAACCTCCGGCTGAGGACCTTCGCCGGCCACGCCCCCGAGGACCGGCCGCTCGCGGCGGCCCTGTCGCGCATCGCCGCCGCCCGGATGCGCCCACACCTGTGACCGCGTCCGGATGGCACCGGCGTGTCTGGGCAGTGACGTCCTGCCCCTTCGAAAGCGCTCGAACCGCCGCGGCTAACTAGCGAAGAACGCTCGCGGTCGGCTCCAGACGATGATCTGGCACCCCCGTTGCCTCTTTTCTCTCTTTGCCATGCGAGACGCGCCATCGCTGCTGACGCGCCGCGCGCTGGGACTCCTGATCCTGCTGCTCATAATGTTCCCCGCGTATCTGATCTCGCGGCCGAATGCCCCTCAGGCGCCCCGGCGGATCGAGCGCAAGGCCGGCATCGCGGACGACGCGACGGCGGTCGGGTCGAGCGAGCTGCTCGGCGTGGCGATCGAGGCGCACATCCGCGAGGTCGCCGTCCGCTACCGCATCTCGCCGCTCCTGGTCGCCGCGATCGTCGAGGCCGAGTCCGACTTCAATCCGCGAGCGGTGTCGCGCCGGGGCGCCCGTGGCCTGATGCAGCTGATGCCGCGAACGGCCGCGAGCGTCCGGGTGGAGAACACCTTCGATCCGTACGAGAACATCGAGGGCGGCGTACGCCACCTGCGCCGGCTGATGGACCGGTTCAACGGCGACCTGCCGCTCGTGCTGGCCGCCTACAACGCCGGCGAGCAGGCCGTCCTGCTCTACGGCGGTGTCCCGCCCTATCCCGAGACCCGGCGCTACGTCGTCCGGATCCTGCGGCGCATCGGCCGCCACGACCTCGTGAACCGCGTGATCGGCAGCTCGGGCGCCGTGCTCATTCCCCTGACGACCAACGGGACGGGCTCTGGGCTCGCGCTCGCCGTGACCGGCCCCGCGCTCGAGGCCTGGCGCGAGCGCCAGGCCCTCGAGCGGCAAGCGATCCCCGGGCTGCGGCGCGTCGCCAACGGGCCCGCCGCACCCGCGCTTCGGATCGAGCGCTCCGACTTTCAAGGCCCGTAATCAAGGAGGAGAGAGATGATTGACCGGATCATCACCATGTTGCCCGAAGCGTGGCGCGACCTCGCCGAGTTGGTCGCCGCGCCGATCCTGTGGGTGCCGCGCCTCCAGCAGACCATGCTCGGCTTCCTCGCCGACTCATCGTCCGTCTGGACGGCGGCGATGAAGTACGTCCTCGTCCTGCTCCCGATGCTCCTCGGCCTCGCCGCCATCTGGTGCACGGCGCTCGCCGTCTACACGGTGCCGTTCCGATCGCGGCGTATCGATTTCATCTCGACGTTCCTGCTGACGTGGTGGGACGCCGCCCGCGCGGCCTGGATGTACTGGGTGGGCATGATACGGATGGGGGCGGTCGTGTTCGGCTGGCTGGTCACGCTTCTCAGCCTCGCCGTCAAGCTCGGCTTCGAGGCGGC
>DATFVL010000111.1 GCA_035260325.1 Candidatus Methylomirabilota bacterium
CATTACGTTGACGCCGAAGTGCGCGATCTTGCTGGTCGCGTGCCGTGAATCAATTCCGCGAGACTCATTAGCGTGGTCGAGGAGGGCGCCGCGGCCCTCGCCGGCATCGTCGCGGCTACTTGATCGCGCCGACGGTGAAGCCGGCGATGAACCGGTCGACGAAGAAGTTGTAGAGCACCGCGACCGGCACGCTGGCGATGAAGCACCCCGCCATCAGCGAGCCCCAGAAGTAGACGTCGCCGCGGACCAGGAACGTCGGCACGCCCACGCTCACCGTGAACTGCGAGACTGAGGAGATGAACGTGAGGGCGTAGACGAACTCCTGCATCACGAGGGTGAGCGTGAAGATGACCACGGTCAGGATGCCCGCGACCGAGATCGGGATCACGATCTTCACGAAGGCGCCGAGGCGGCTTTCGCCGTCGATCATGGCCGCTTCTTCGAGGTCCGGCGGAATGGCTTTGAAGAAGCCCATGAGGAGCCACGTGCAGAAGGGGACGGTGAAGGACGGGTACACGAGGACCAGCGACCAGAGGGAGTCCTGAAGCCCGAGGTCCCCGATGACCCGTGACATGGGAATGAAGAGGAGCGTCGGCGGCACCAGGTAGGTGAGGAAGATGCCGATGCCGAGCTGCTCGCCCCAGCGTCCGGTGAGCCGGGCGAGCGCGTAGCCCGCCGGCACGGCCAGCAGCAGCGTGATCACGACGACCAGCACGCCGACCAAGAGCGTGTTGCCGAGCCAACGGACGTAGAGCGTGTCGAAGAACAGCACCCGGAGGTTCTCGAGCGTGGGCGGCTCGTTGTAGATGAACGGGTTGTTGCCCCGCTTCATGAGGTCGCCCGTGCGCTTGAAGGTGGTGATGAGCATCCAGTAGAACGGGAAGGCGCTGAAGAGCGTGAAGACGCCGATCACGGACCAGTGGCCCCCGTGCCCCGCCGCGCGCCGCAGCCGCGTCCCCGCCGCCACCTCAGACCACCTCGGACCGTCGCGCCACGCGCAGGAACACGACGGCCACGGCCAGGAGGAGCGGGAAGAGGAACACCGCGATGGCGGCCCCCTCGCCCAGATCGCCGCCCTGGATGCCGGTGAAGAAGGCCAGGGTGGCGAGGACCTGCGTCGTATCGTAGGGCCCGCCGCGCGTGAGCACGAAGATCACGATCATGTCCGTGAACGCGAAGACCACGCCGAAGAGCGTCGCCACGAGCATGATGGGCCGGATCAGCGGCAGCGTGATCTGGACGAGGTGCCGCCAGAAGCTGGCGCCGTCCACCTGGGCGGCGTCGTGGATGTCCTGGGGGATGGAGCTGAGCCCGGCTAATAAAATTACGGTGGCCAGCGGCAGCAGGCGCCAGACGTGGACGCCGACGACCGAGATCATGGCCAGGTAGGGCTTTCCGAGCCACATGGGCCAGGTGTCCTGGGTGATGAGGCCCAGCGCTTCCAGCGTCCAGTTGATCACGCTGTACACGGAGTCGAAGATCCAGAGCCAGCCGATCGTGCCGAGCGAGATGGGCGCCACCCACGGCAACAGGATGAGGAACCGGACCAGCCACTTCCCTCTGAAGTCCCTCTGCATCGCCAGGGCCAGGATGCTGGCGAGGACGATCACCACGACCTGAGAGCCCACCGCGAAGATGAACGTGTTCTTGAGGGCGGTCTGGAACTTGGTCGTCCCGATGATATCGGTGAAGTGCCGCAACCCCACGAACCCGAGTGTGCGGGAGCCCGCGGTGATGTCGGTGAGCGAGTAGTAGAGCGCCAGGAAGAAGGGGAGACCCACGAGCAGGACGATGTAGAGGACCGCCGGCCCGATCATGAGGGGACCGAGCCACTCGGGCCGATCCACCAGGGAGGCAAACCACCCGCCCCGGGCGCGATCCTCGACCTGAAGCTCTTGCGTCGCCACCCGACGCCTCAGAGCGGGCGGGGGCTCGTTCTGAGCCCCGAGCGCTTGTCGAAGAACTTGAGGTCTTTCTCGCGCACGGCGAAGTCGTAGCGCTGCCCGGCCTGGACCGCCGTGCCGAGGGTGGACGGGAGCCGGGCGATGACGCGCACGGCGTCGAGCTTGCCTTCGAGCGCGCCGTAGAGGAGCCGGTCGGCGCCGAGGTTCTCCACGCGCGTCACCCGGAACGGCAGGACCGTGTAACGCCCGGCGACATCCTGCGTCTCCTTGGGCAGGAAGTGCTCGGGCCGGAAGCCCAGCAGCACGTCGCCCGCCTCCACGATGTTCATCGGCGGAGAGCCGAGGAACTCCGCCACGAAGGTGTCGGCCGGCTCGTCGTAGACTTCGGTGGGCGTGCCGCTCTGCCGCACACGGCCCCCCTGCATGACCACGATGCGGTCGCCGAGGCCCATGGCCTCGATCTGGTCGTGGGTGACGTAGATCGTGGTGGTCCCGAGCCGCCGCTGGAACTGCTGGAGCTCGTCCCGCGCCGACGTCCGGAGCTTGGCGTCGAGGTTGGAGAGCGGCTCGTCGAGGAGGAACACCGCGGGCTCGCGGACGACCGCGCGCGCCAGCGCGACCCGCTGGCGCTCACCGCCGGAGAGCTGGCGCGGCTTGCGCTGCAGGAGGTGACCGATCCCGAACAGCGCCGTCGCCCACTCGACCTTCTTCGGGATCTCCTCCCTCGGCACGCCCTGGGCCTTCAGCGGGAAGGCGATGTTCTTGAACACCGTCATGTGCGGGTAGAGCGCGTAGCTCTGGAAGACCATCGCGATCTTCCGCGCCCGCGGCGGCAGGTCGTTCACGACCCGCCCGCCGATGAGGATCTCCCCCGAGCTCGGCTGCTCGAGGCCCGCGATCATCCGGAGCAGCGTGGTCTTTCCGCAGCCGGACGGGCCGAGGAGCACGAGGAATTCGCCCTCGCGCGTGACGAGGTCGACGCCGTCCACGGCGCGAACCTCGCCGAATAGCTTGCGCACCTGTCGCGCTTCTACCGTGGCCATGGGGGGCGAAGCCCCCCTCCGAGGGTTAGACCAGCCCCTTCTCCTTCCACTTGCCGAAGATCCGCTTGCAGGCGGCGTCGGCCTCCCTGAGCGCGTCCTCTGGCGACGCGGCGCCGCTGGCCGCCTTGGCGAACATCACGTTCAGCACCCAGGTGCCGTAGATCTCGTCGATGGCCGCGTTGGCGTAGCCCGGATAGCCCACGTTGGTCGCCCAACTGAGGACGTCGTCGAAGACCTTGTACTTGTCCGGCGGGTGGGCCTTGGGATCGTTGGAGATCAGCTTGGCCAGATCCGGCACCGTCTTCGGGAAGGACGGGAAGTCGTAGAACTCGCCCGCGAGGAAGGCCTGCCGGAAGTCTGTCGTGTAATCGATCAGGAACTTCTTCGCCCCCTCGATGTTGTCGGCGAACTTCCACACGACGTAGCACTGCATGACGTGCTCGAGCCCGATCGCCCGCACCGGCCCGCGCAGCGCCTTGGTGAGCTGGATCTTCCTGGAGATGTCCGGGTTCTCCTTCTCGGCGACCCGCGTGATCGAGATGGCGTTGAGCGCCACGGAGATCTTCCCGGCCAGCATGGCCCGGTTGTTGGAGGACGCGTCCCAGGTGAACACCTCGTCGGTCATGGTTTCCTGGAACAGGGCCTTGACGAACTTGATGGCCTCGAGCGTCTCCTTGGAATTGAGTATCAGGTTGCCGGCGGCGTCCTGCTCGTGGGCCCCGAAGGCGTACATGATGGTCCGCATGGCCATCGCGGTGTCGATCTCGTTGGCGAGTCCGATGCCGACGGGGTTGCCGAACTGCTTCTTGATCTTCGCGCCCGCCGTGCGCACGTCGTCCCACGACCGCGGCCCGTTCGGCAGGCCCACCTGGCTGAAGAGATCCTGCCGGTAGTTCAACGGGTCCGGCGTGAAGGACGGCGAGAAGGCGTAGTACCTCTTGGTCTTCGGGTTGTAGGTGCTCTTGATGCCGAGGTCGACCGGCCTGCCGACCTTTCTCTCGACCTCCTGGTAGACGTCCTTCAGGTCCACCGTCTGCTCCTCGAAGGAGGGCGGCGGCCAGTTGAACAGGAACAGGTCGTGGCCCTTCTGCGCGGCCACCTCGGCCGTCGCCCGGGGGTTGATCCCGGCGATGCCGATGTTGTCCACGATCACCTCGGTGTCGTTCTTCTCGCCCCACTCCTTGGCGAGCTTCTTGTTGAACCACTCGTCGTAGGCGGGGACGAAGTGGACCCACTGCAGGATTTTGAGCGTCTTCTTCGCCGCGCGGGCCCGCCCGGGAACGATGACGTTCGCCCCGACGCCCGCGGCCAGCGCGCCCGCGCCGGTCGTCTTGAGGAACTGTCGGCGGTTCACGTTGTGGTCGCGCATAAGCCTCTTCTCCCTTGTGCGAGCAGATGGATCAATGGCATTCGGCGGAACTCTAGGACGTGATCCCGCGGGTGTCAAGCCGCCGATCGCCCTCAAAAGAACTGTTACCGAAACGGAGGTCGATGCCTCAAAACCGGTGTTACCGAACGCACCGGAAAGGAGGCACCGTGACCGAGGGCTCACGCGAGGAGTACGCCGAGGCGGTTCGGCCCCGCTACCGCATGGCGAGCAAGGCCGCGCGCGGACGGATGCTCGATGAGTATTGCCGCGTCACCGGGTGTCATCGCAAGGCGGCGATCCGCGCGCTGCGCCGCGGCCCGCGGCCGGGCCACCGGCGCTCGGGGCGGCCGCGCCGCTATGGCCCGGAGCTCGAGGCGGTCTTGGAGCGCATCTGGCTGGCGAGTGACGGCCTCAGCGGCAAGCTGCTCGTGCCGGTCCTGCCGGTGCTCCTGGCCGCGCTCGAGCGCCATCATGGGCTGCGCCTCACGCCGGCGCTCCGCACGGCGCTCACCGCGGCCAGTGCGGCCACGCTCGATCGCTTGCTCCGGCCCCTCCGCCGCCGGCGCGCCCGCCAGCCGCGTCGGGCCGCGCCGGGCGCGGGCACGGTGCGCGGCCAAGTGCCCCTGCGCACGTGGGGCGACTGGACCGACGTTCGGCCCGGCGCCCTCCAGGGCGATCTCGTCCTCCACTGCGGCGAGCTCACCGACGGCTTCTACCTCACCACGCTCGTGGCCGTCGACGTCGCCACGACGTGGACCGAGCTCGAGGCCGTCTGGGGCCTCGGGCATCGGCGCGTGGGGACGGGCGTGCACCGGTCCGCGCGCGGCTGCCCTTTGCGCTGCGGGCATGGCACAGCGACAACGGCAGCGAGTTCATCAACGCCCATCTCGTGACGTGGTGCCGGGCCGAAGGCATTCGTTTCACGCGCGGGCGGCCCTATCGCAAGAACGATCAGGCGTGGGTGGAGCAGCGCAACGGCCTCGCCGTGCGGCGCCTCGTCGGCTACGACCGCTACAGCTCGCGCGCCGCCTTCGCCGTCCTGCAGCGCCTCTACGCCCTGCTCCGCCTGCAGCTCAACTTCTTCCGGCCGGTCCGCAAGCTCCTCAGCAAGCGCCGGGTCGGCAGCAAGGTCGTCAAACGCTACGACGCGCCGCAGACACCGTATCAGCGGGCGCTCGCCGCGGGCGTCCTCACGCCCCGCCAGCGCGAGGCCCTGGCCGCACAACTCGAGACGCTCGATCCCATCACGCTCGCCCGCCAGATTCAGCAGACGCTGGACGTCCTGTGGAAGCTGGCCGACACTCACCGCACCCAACAGGAGGCCGCCCGTGGGTAACCGGATTGTGAGGCACCGACCTCAGCGCTCGGTAACACCTACTTCTGAGGCATCACGGCCGCCGCCGACGCGTGGGCCCCCGGTCCCTGTGCTATTCTTTGGTCCTCCATGGCCGACCTGCGACGGTACTTCGACGACATCCAGCAGGGGGAGGAGTACGAGTCGCCGGGCCGGACGGTCACCGAGACCGACATCGTCATCTTCGCGGGGCTCTCCGGCGACTACAACGTGCTGCACACCGACGCCGAGTTCATGAAGCGGTCGATCTTCGGCGAGCGGATCGCGCACGGGCTCCTCGGGCTCGCCATGCAGGCGGGGCTCTTCACCCGCGCGACCCAGGCGTACGCGACGCTCGCGTTCGTGGGGCTCCGCTGGAAGTTCAAGGGGCCCATCAAGATCGGCGACACGATCACGCTGCACGCGAAGGTGATCGCGAAGAAGGAGACCGCCAAGCCCGACCGCGGCCTGATCACCCTCCAGCGGATGGTGCTGAACCAGCGGGGGGAGGTCGTGCAAGAGGGCGAGACCGACCTGATCGTGGAGCGCCGTCCGTGACGCCGCAGGCGCACCTGTTCTTCGACGACGTCGAGGTCGGGATGACCGTCGCGACCCCGGCGATCACCGTCACCGGGGCCCACGTCGGCATCTTCGAGGGCCTCGTGCGCGAACCCGGCGCGGACCCCGGCGGGGTGCCCGACCTGCTGCCGCTCTGCCTCGCGATCGGTCTCGGCTGGCGCGCGCCCGCGCCGCCGCTGGTCGTGCTCGCGTTCATGGGGTTCGAGTGGGAGTTCGTCCGGCCCGTCCGCGTCGGCGAGACGATCTCGAGCCGCGCCCGCGTGCTGAACAAGCGCGCGATGCGCGAGGGAGGCGTGGTCGTCGAGGAGCGTGAGATCCTCGATGCGGCGGGCGAGGTGGTGCAACGCGGCCGGTTCACGTTCCTGGTCGGCCGACGTCCCAAGGAGGCAGTCGCATGACGTTCGATCCACGGCACAAGAGCCGCACCCTGCTCGACGGCGCCGACCGTGCGGCGGCGCGCTCGTACTTCAAAGCGGTCGGCTTCACCGACGAGGACCTCAAGCGCCCGCTCGTCGGCGTGGCGCACTGCTGGATCGAGATCACGCCGTGCAACTGGAACCATCGGAAGCTCGCCGAGAAGGTGAAGGAGGGCGTCCGGGCCGCGGGCGGCACGCCGATCGAGTTCAACACGATCTCCGTCACCGACGGGATCGCCATGGGCACCGAGGGGATGAAAGCGTCCCTCATCAGCCGCGAGGCCGTCGCCGACTCGGTCGAGCTCGTCGTGCGTGGCCATCTGCTCGACGGCTTCGTCGGCATCTCGGGCTGCGACAAGACCATCCCCGCGATGGTCATGGCGATGGGGCGGCTCGACCTGCCGAGCCTCATGCTCTACGGCGGCTCGATCCTCTACGGCGAGCACAAGGGCCGGCGCCTCACGGTGCAGGACGTGTTCGAGGCGATCGGCGCCTTCAACGCGGGCAAGATCGACGCGCGCGAGCTGAACGCGATCGAGAACCGTGCCTGCCCCGGCGCCGGCGCCTGCGGCGGCCAGTTCACCGCCAACACGATGGCGACGGCGTTCGAGATGCTGGGCGTCTCGCCGATGGGATTCAACGGCGTGCCCGCGGTGGATCCGCGCAAGGAGGAGATCGCCTTCGAGGCCGGCAAGCTCGTCATGGAGCTCCTCGGCAAGGGCGTCCGGCCGCGTCAGATCATCACGAAGAAGGCGCTCTACAACGCGATCGCCGGCGTGATGGCGACGGGTGGTTCGACCAACGCCGTCCTGCACCTCCTGGCCGTCGCGCGTGAGGCGGGCGTTCGCCTGACGATCGACGAGTTCGACAAGGTCTCGCGCAAGACGCCGCTCCTCGCCGACCTCAAGCCGTGGGGCGGCTACACGGCGCCCGAGATGTACGAGGCGGGCGGGATGGGCGTCGTCGCCAAGCGCCTGCTCGACGCCGGCCTGCTGCACGCGGACGAGCTGACGGTCACCGGCAGGACGATCGGCGACGAGGCGCGCGCGGCCCGCGAGACGCCGGGCCAGAAGGTGATCCGCCCGCTCTCGAACCCGATCGCCAGGCACGGCGGCCTCGCGATCCTGCGCGGCAACTTAGCACCCGACGGGTGCGTGGCGAAGCTCGCGGGCCACGCCGAGCAGCTCTTCCGGGGCAAGGCGCGCGTGTTCGATCGCGAGGAGGACGCGTTCGTCGCGGTGAAGGCCGGTCGGGTCAAGGCCGGCGACTTCGTCGTGATCCGTTACGAGGGGCCGAAGGGCGGACCGGGCATGCGCGAGATGCTCCAGGTGACCGGCGCGATCCAGGGCGCCGGGCTCGGCGGGAGCGTCGCGCTGCTGACCGACGGACGGTTCTCCGGCGCCAGCCACGGCTTCATGGTCGGCCACGTCGCGCCCGAGGCGGCCGTCGGCGGGCCGATCGCCGCCGTGAAGAACGGCGACGCGATCGTGCTCGACGTGAAGCGGCGGCGGCTCGACGTCCAGCTCTCGGCCGCCGAACTGAAGAAGCGGCTGCGGGCGGTGCGGCGCCCGAAGCCGCGCTACACGTGGGGCGCCATGGCGAAGTACGCGCGCCTCGTCTCGAGCGCCTCCGATGGCGCCATCACCGGCTGAGGCCCGCGCGCCGGGCACCGACCCCGAGGGGCTGAGCCCGGCCTTCCTCGCGCTCCTCGAGGCCGAGCCGCTCGGCGAGCTGACCGTGCTGGACGTGGGCACGGGCGCGGGCCGACTCGCTCTCGCGCTGGCCCCGCGCGCCCGCGCCGTCGTCGGCGTCGACCGCGAGGCGCGGCTGATCGACGAGGCCCGCAAGGCCGCGGCGGCGGCCGGCGTCAAGAACGCGCGCTTCGTCGTCGGCGACGTCGAGGTCGAGGAGTACGCGCCGTTCAAGCCCGACATGGTCGTCGCGCACCTCTGCATGTCCGACCCGATCGCCGAGCGCGCCGGCCGCGTCCTCAGGCCCGGCGGGGTCTTCGCGTTCGTCGCGTTCCACACCGACCAGTGGAAGGAGACCGGCCGCCCGTCGCGCTTCGCCTACGGCGAGGTCGGGGCGAAGCGCCAGCTGAAGAAGTGCGGCTTCGCCGTCGAGCACCTGGCGGTCGAGCGCGACGTGAGCGCGTTCGAGACGGTCGAGCAAGGGCTCGCCGCGGCCGTCGCGCTCCAGGAGAAGTGGAAGCAGGACGGCCGCTGGTTTCGCTACGTGAAGTTCCTCGAGGAGGGCGGGCGCACGCTGACGCGCGCGCGCCTCGTCGTGAAGGCGCGCAAGGCGTGACGCTGCTCGGCCTGGCGCTCGCCGAGGCGGTCAAGGCGCGGGCGCGCGAGCTCGGGTTCGACGGGGTCGCGATCGGCGCGGCGGGCCCGCCGCCGCACGGCGGCGCCTTCACGCGCTGGCTCGACGCGGGCTACGCCGGGACGATGGAGTACCTCGCGCGCGGCGGGGCCGACCGGCTCGACCCGGCGCGCCTCCTGCCGGCCTGCCGCTCGGCGATCGCCGTCGCCCTCTCCTACTCGCGCGGGGACGACGCGGGGTGGGACGGCGTGGCGCGCTACGCGCGGGGCCACGACTACCACGAGCTCATGCGCCCGCGGCTCGCCGGGCTCGCCGACTTCGTCCGCACCGCGGCCGGCCCCGGCACGCGGTGCCGCGCCGCCGTGGACACGAGCGCGATCCTCGAGCGCGACGTCGCGGCCCGCGCCGGGCTCGGCTGGGTCGGCAAGAACACGAACCTGCTCGCGCCCTCGCTCGGCTCGTACTTCTTCATCGGCGTCGTCCTCACGACGGCGGAGCTCGAGCCGGACGCGGCGCAGCCTGACCGCTGCGGCACCTGCACCGCCTGCCTCGATGCCTGCCCGACGCAGGCGTTCGTCGCGCCCTACGTGCTCGACGCCCGGCGCTGCATCGCCTACCTGACGATCGAGCACCGCGGCGACGTCCCGCGGGAGCTGCGGGAGGGGATCGGCGAGTGGCTCTTCGGCTGCGACGTCTGCCAGGAGGTCTGCCCGTGGAACCGCAAGACGCCGCCCGGGCGCGAGGCCGCGCTCGCTCCCGCGGGGCCGCTCCCGCCGCTCGAGGAGCTGCTCGCCCTCGACGACGATGCCTTCCGCGCGCGCTTCAGGCACACGCCCCTCTGGCGGGCCAAGCGCTCCGGCCTCCTCAGAAACGCGGCGATCGTCCTCGGCAACCGCGGCGACGCGCGCGCGGTGCAGGCACTCGAGAAGGCCCTCGAGGACGACGACGAGGCCGTTCGCCGCGCCGCCGCGTGGGCCCTCGGGCGGATCCGCGCGCGCGCCGAGGCGAGCGAAAGATGAGGGTCAGGCGGCTCGATCACTTCGGCGTGGACGTGGCCGACCTCGGACGCGCCGAGCGCTTCTACACCGAGGTGCTGGGCATGAGCGTGCACATGCGCTTGCCGGATCAGGTGCTGCTGAGCTACGCTGACGCCAACTGCGCGCTCTTCTTGAAGCCCGACCGCGCGCCGGCCGATCCCGAGACGATCCGGAACCCGCTCGGCAAGTCGCATCACGCCTTCGAGGTCGCCCCGGAGGACCTGGCCGCGGCGCAGCGGCTCTTCGCCGAGCGCGGCGTCCCGTTCCACGCGCCGATCGACTGGGGCGACCACGACTGCGTCTACTTCCTCGATCCCGACGGCAACCTCCTCGAGCTGGTCGGCTACCGCGCGCGGGGATAGGTCCACGCCCGAAGCGCGCCGCGGTGCGTGCTAGAATCGAGAGCGTCATGGCGATCCTGAAAGTCGCGCGGCTCGGCCACCCGGTGCTCCGCCGGCCGGCGCGGCCGCTGTCGCCCGACGAGGTTCGCACCCCCGAGGTCCAGCGGCTCATCGACGACATGATCGAGACCATGCGCGAGTACGAAGGCGCCGGGCTTGCCGCGAACCAGGTGCACACGCCCAAGCAGGTCGCGGTCATCGAGGTGCTCGGCAACCCGCGTTACCCCGACGCCCCCGAGGTCCCGCTCACGGTGCTGATCAACCCCGTGGTGACGCCGCTCACGGAGGAGTTGGAGGACGGCTGGGAGGGCTGCCTCTCGGTGCCCGAGATGCGCGGGGTCGTGCCGCGCCATACCGCCGTGCGGCTCCAGTGTCTCGACCGCGAGGGGCGGCCGGTGGACCTCGTCGCCAAGGAGTTCTTCGCGCGCGTCATCCAGCACGAGACCGATCACCTCAACGGCATCGTCTACCTCGACCGGATGCGCGACCTCTCGACGCTCAGCCACACCGCCGAGTGGAACAAGCACTGGCTCGGCAGCCGTGAGCAGCACGACTAGCCCGGTCCTCGCGGTCGTCCGCGACCTCTTCTTCGTCGCCAGGATCCGCGAGACGGCGCGCCTGGCCGACGTCCCGCTCGAGGTCACGCGGACCCCGGAGGAGCTCGAGGCCGGGCTCGCGAAGGCGCCGCGCCTCGTCGTGCTCGACCTCACCGGCGGCTTCGACTACGAGCGCGTCCTCGGCCTGACCGAGGCGGCCAAGGTGCCGGTGCTGGCCTTCACGACCCACGCCCTGGCGCGTGAGACGCAGCCCTGGCACGGCCGGTGCGGGCGCGTCGTCACCAAGGAAACGCTCACCCAGGAGCTGCCCCGGCTCCTGACCGAAGGGATCACGGGATGACGGCAGAGGACTTCGTACGCCGGCTCGACGACGAGAACCAGCGGCTCCTCGGGCGCCTGGCTCCCGACGACACGCTCAAGCCCGAGGTCGCGGGTGAGCTCACCGTGGTCAATCTATTGAAGGTCGCGCTCAAGAACGAGATCGAGGCGACGGAGATCGCGGCGCGCTGGCTCGTCACGACCGACGACCTCGACGTGAAGCTCGCCCTCGCCCGGCAGGTGGGCGACGAGTCGCGGCACTACCGGCTGATCGCGGACCGGCTCCGCGCGCTCGGGTTCGCGCCGACGACGTTCAACCCGCTCGCGAAGGGCTACGGACCGCTCTTCGCGTACCTCGACACGCTCGCGACGACGGTCGAGCGCGTCGCCGCGGGCCAGTTCACGCGCGAGGCGATCGCGATCGTCAAGAACCGCCAGTTCATCGCGTTCTGTGAGAACGCCGGCGACCGCGAGACGGCGGCGCTCTACCGCGACGTGATCGAGCCCGACGAGCGCCACCACCACGACCTCGGGCGCCGGCTCCTCGGGCGGCTGGCGACGACGCCGGAGGCCCAGGCGGTGGCCGAGCGCGCGGCGCGCCGGACGCTCGAGCTCGCGGAGGAGCTGCAGCGCGCGGCGCTCGCGACCGCGGGAGTCCACCACGCGCCCGGCTGCTGACCCCCTCCGCGAGTTCCGCGAGCTCACGCGCCGGCCCGAGCGGGACCTCGACCTCGGCCTCGCGGCGCTCCTCATCGCCCGGGTCGAGCACCCGGCGCTCGATCCGGGGCCCTGGCTCTCGCGCCTCGACGACCTCGCCGCGCGCTCGGGCGCCGGCCGCGCGCGCGGGCCGCGCGAGAAGCTCGACCGGCTCCGCACGTTCCTGTTCGAGGAGGAGGGTTTCCGCGGGAACGCCGGGGATTACTACGACCCGCGCAACAGCTGCCTCAACGACGTCCTCGAGCGCCGGCTCGGGATCCCGATCACCCTCTCGGTCGTCGCGATGGAGGTGGGCCGGCGCGTCGGGCTCGAGGTTGCGGGCATCGGGCTGCCGGGCCACTTCGTCGTCGGGGCGCGCGTGGGCGGCGAGATCGTCCTCGTGGACGTGTTCCACGGCGGGCGCATCTTGGACCGGGAGGACGCCGAGACGCTCGTCGCGGGCGCCGTCGGGCGCCCGGTGAGCCTCACCGACGCCCACTTCGCCCGCGCGAGCAAGGGGCAGATCGTGGGGCGCGTGCTCAGGAACCTGAAGGGCATCTACGCGAAGCGGAAGGACTGGGCCCGAGCGCTCGCGGTGATCGAGGGCATCCTGGCCGTCGAGCCCGGCGACCGGACCCACCGGAGCGAGCGCGACACGGTGCTCGCGCACCTCCAGCGGAAGCTGGCGCTCCTGAACTGAGCGTCCTGGGCCAGGGGGGCGCGGAGGTAAGCTAGAGGCATGCCGAAGGACCGCCCGGGTCCCGTCTCCCGCGCGCTCGCGTGGGCGCTGATCGTCTCGCTCCTGGCCGCGTCGTGCGCCACGCGGAACGTGCCCCCGATCGGCGCCGGCGGCAAGCCGTTCAAGCCCGAGGCCGACGAGGTGCGGCTGTGGGCCCAGGCCGAGAAAGAGGAGCAGGCGCTCCTCAAGAAGGTGAAGGCCTACGACGACCCGCTGCTCGACGAGTACCTCGGCCGCATCGGCGACCGGCTCCTGCCCGACGAGGTGCGCGCGGCCGGCGGGCCGGGGCTCCGGTTCGGCGTCATCAGCGATCCGACGCTGAACGCGTTCGCCATGCCGAACGGCCGGATCTACGTCCACTCGGGGCTCCTCTCGCGGCTCGACAACGAGGCCCAGCTCTCGATGATCCTCGGCCACGAGATGACGCACGTGGACCACCGCCACGCGCTCAAGTTCGAGCGCGACGCGATGAACAAGCAGATCCTCTACACCGTGCTCTCGGTCGCCGCGTCCATCGGCGTCGCCGTCGCCGCGGGCTCGCGCGCCAGGTCGGGCGACTACGTGGGCGCCGCCGTCCTGAGCCAGACCGCCAACGCGATCCTCGGGATCGGGCTCCAGCTCGCGGCGATCGCCGCGATCAACGGCTACGGCCGGGACCTCGAGCGCGAGGCGGACCGCGAGGGCATGGCGCGGATGGTCCGCGCCGGCTACGACCCGAAGGAGGCCCCCAAGGTCTTCGCGCTCCTGCAGTCGCAGTCGAAGGACGGCGGCAGCCTCGAGACGTTCTTCTTCGGGAGCCACCCGAAGCTCCAGGAGCGGATCGACACGACGACCGAGCTCCTCAGGACGAGCTACGCCGAGTCCGCGGCCGCGCCCAACACGCTGAAGGACAGCGAGGAGTTCGCCCTCCGGATGCGCACGGTCGTGCGCGAGAACGCCCTGCTCGACATCCGCGCCGGCCGCTTCAAGCTCGCCCAGGGCCAGCTCGACCGCGTGCTCGCGATCACGCCGAAGGACCCGGTGGCCCACCTCTATTTCGGCGACCTCTACCGCCTCCAGTCCCAGCGGGCCCGGAGCACCGAGGACCGCGCCGCCCTCGCCAGGCAGGCCCTCGACGCCTACGAGCGGTCCGCGCAGCTCGATCCCGCGTTCGCCGATCCCTTCCGCCAGCTCGGCTTCCTCTACTACCAGCAGAAGGAGAACGAGCGCGCGCGCGAGGCGTTCAAGCGCTACCTCGCCCTCAAGCCCGACGCGCCCGACGGCAAGCGGATCAAGGAGTACCTGCTCGAGCTCGAGCGCTAGCGTTCTGCCTGCGTAGCCGTGGCGATGCGGCGCGTGCGGCAGGGATCTCGGAACCACGCGGCAGCCGTGCGCACCACCGTATGCGGCTGGGCTCCATCCGAGCACGCGGCCTCCGACGCCAGTGGGCGGGAACGGGTCGCTCGACCCCTGCCGCACGCGCCCGTCGGCCCCGGCGCCGCGTGCCGGCGCCCTCTCAAATGACGCCGCAGATGTTCCGCTAGGCGCGCGCGCCCGCGCGCCAGCGACGGAAGCCCGCGCGCTCGAACCCGCGGTCGAAGGAGAGCGCCGCGGCGCAGCGGGTGGCCTCCATCACGGCGAAGCTCACCGCGTCCGTGTAGCTGATCGCCAGGTCGGCGAGCCGCTCAAGCCACACGCGCGCGGCGCGGTGGTGCTCGCCGGTCGCGAACTCGACCAGGGTGAGGGGGCTGGCCTCGAACCGGTCCAGCACGCGCAGCGCCGCCCGCGCGCCCACCCGTGTGCGGAGGACCCGGTGCACCTCCGCCACGATCAGGTTGGTCGTCAGGAGCCGGATCCGGCGCGCCGCGGCCTCGCGGAACATCGCGTCCGCCTCGGCGTGGCGCCGGTCGCGGGCGCTGACGAGCGCGATCCAGGCGCCGCTATCGACGAACAGCCGGTCGGGAGCGCCGCCGCTTCTGCGCGGGGTGGCGCGCTGCCGTGTCCGCAACGTAGGTCTCCTGGAGGTGGCGGCCGAACTGCTCGCTGACGTCGGGGGGCAGGGCGTCGATCATGCCGCTCAGGGCGAGCAGGGGGTCCTCCTCCGTCGAGCGGGTGAGGGCGCGGACGGCGGCGCGGATCGCCTGCGATTTGGTCCAGCCCCGCGCCCCGGCCCAGGTCTCGAGGCGCCCGAGGTCCCGCGCGTCGAGGTACACCTGTAAAGGCTTCTTCATGATACTCAAGGGTACATCATCATGATATCTGAGCGACACTTATCATGATGATTGTCAGCCCGCGCCCGCCCGGCGCCCCGGGAGCTCGGCCTTGAGGATCTTGCCCGTGGCGCTCCTCGGGAGGGAGGCGAGGATCGTCACCCGCCGCGGATACTTGAAGCCGGCGAGGCGCGCGCGGCAGTGGTCCACCAGCTCGTCGGGCCGGGCGCCGGCGCCCGGGCGGAGCGTCACGAAGGCGGCCACCTCCTCGCCGAGCTCGCGATGGGGCACGCCGACGACCGCCGCCTCGGCGACGGCCGGGTGGGTGAGCAGGACCGCCTCGACCTCCTGGGGGAAGATCGAGTAGCCGCCTCTGAGGATCCGCTCGCGCTTGCGGCCGGCGATCTCGACGAGTCCGACCGCGGTGATCTTCGCGAGGTCGCCCGTCCTGAACCATCCGTCGCCCGTCAGGACCTCGCGCGTCTCCTCGGGCGCGTTGAGATACCCCAGCATCGCGCTGGGGCTCCGGATCCACAGCTCGCCGACTTCACCCGGCGCGAGCGGACGCCCGTCGTCGCCGACGGTCTTCACCTCGACCCCCGGGACCGCGCGGCCGATGGCGGCGGGCGACTCGCGCGGGTCGGCCGCGAGGTAGGAGATCGGACGGAAGAGCTCGGTCATCCCGTAGCCCCGGAGGATCCTCACCCCCGTGCGGCTCCGCCACTCCTCGGCGAGGTCCCACGGGCACGGCGCGGCGCCCGACACCGCGAGCCTCAGCGAACCGAGGTCGGCGCGGGCGAGCAGCGGGCTGTCGAGCACCCGGCGGAACATCGTCGCCACGCCCGGGAAGACGGTGACGCGGTGGCGGCCGATGGCCTCGAGGACCGCGTCGGGCGCGAAGCGCTCGATCAGCACGCTCGCCGCGCCGGTCAGGAGCGGCGCGAGGAGCGCTCCGTGCAGTCCGAACGAGTGGGAGAGGGGGAGCACCGCGAGGACGACGTCCGCCGGCGTCAGCGCCATGACCGGCCCGCACCACGACTCGTCGCCGACGACGAGGGCCTCGTGCGACATGACCGCGCCCTTGGGCCGGCCGGTGCTCCCCGAGGTGTAGAGGATGAGCGCGGGCGCGTCACGAGGCGGGGCGGGGGCAGACCGGAACGGCACTCGCCCGGGACCCGCCCCTGCCCCGGCCTCGAGATCGCCCTCCTCGAGGGTCAGGACGGGCGCCAGGTCGGCGAGGATCGCCCGGCGCTCCTCGGCCTTCAGCAGCGGGTCGAGCGGCGCGACCACGGCGCCGAGCTTCCAGCCGGCAAGGAGCGCCACCGCGAAGGGCCAGCGGTTCGGGATCGCCAGCGCGATCCGGGCGCCGGGCCCGACGCCCCGCGCGGCGAGCCTCGCGGCGACGGCGCCGGCGCGCGCGTCGAGCTCGCCGTGGGTGAAGGCGCCGCCGTCCCAGACGAGGGCGGGCGCGAAATCCGCGAGGATCTGCGCACGATCCTCCGCGGTG
>DATFVL010000112.1 GCA_035260325.1 Candidatus Methylomirabilota bacterium
CGAGCGCCGGCAGCACGACGCGCGACACGGTCGCGTCGGCGCGGAGCTTCTCCTTCCGGCGGCGCGAGTCGTGCAGCCGCGCGCGGAAAACCGCCTCGAGGTCGAGGTCGGCGACGACGAAGTCCTCCGCGAACTGGCGCCCGCGCGCGACCGGCTCGCCGTGCTCGTTGACGACGAGGCTCGCCCCGTCGAAGACCAGCTCGTCCTGCCCGCCGACCAGGTTCACGAAGGCGAGGCACACGAGGTCGTCCGCGGCGCGCGTCGCGACCATCTTCTCGCGAAAGTGCGCCTTGCCCGCGTGGTAGGGCGACGCGTTGATCGTGACGACGAGCTCCGCGCCCGCCAGCGCCTGGAGCGTCCCCGGGCCCGTCGGGTACCAGATGTCCTCGCAGATGTTGACGGCGAAGGTCGTCTCGCCCGCGGTGAAGACGGGGGCGTCGGTGCCGGCCTGGAAGTAGCGGTTCTCGTCGAAGACGCCGTAGTTCGGCAGGTATCGCTTGTGGTAAACGCCCGCGCGCGCGCCGTCGTGGAGCACGGCCGCGGCGTTGAAGATGTCGTCGCGCTTGTCGACGAAGCCGACGACCGCGGTGATGCCGCGCGTGGCGCGCGCGACGTCGCCGAGGGCGGCGAGGTTCGCCTCGATGAACGCCGGCTTGAAGAGGAGGTCCTCGGGCGGGTAGCCGGTGATCGCGAGCTCGGGGAACGCCACGAGGCCGCAGCCGAGGCCGCGCGCCCGCTCGATCGCGTCCACGATCTTCCGGACGTTGCCCTCGAAGTCGCCGACCGTCGTGTTGATCTGCGCGAGCCCGACCCGGAACCGCCTCATGGCCCCCATTGTACGATGTATGATACCGCGTCGCGATGACCGCCAAAATTCCGTGGCTTCCCGCAAGCTTACCTCCCGGCGCCCACGCCGAGCGTTGTCCGAAGTGCGGGCGCCGGGCGCTCGTTCCCTGGACGCTCCGTCGCGACGGGCGCACCCTGCGGGTCCTGCGCACGTGGGTCTGCGTCGAGTGTCAGGCGACCGAGGAGCGGCCCGAGCCCGAGTAGGCTAGCAGGGCGAGCCGAATCTACAGGCCGTTCACGAAGTCGACGAGCTGCCGGAGCCGCGAGTAGGACGAGCGGTCGAACCGGAGGATGAGCCGGGGCAGCGTGGGAAACTCGTCGAGCTCCTGCGCCACCGGTCCGGGGGCCTGCTCGGTCGGTCCCTTCAGGATGTCCTCGAACTTGCGGTCGAGCTCCGCGAGCTGCGTGTCGGCGAGCGGGCGGAGCAGCCGCAGCACGAGCTTGTCACCGACGATCCGCGACGAGTGGTAGACGCGGTAGAAGCCCGTGATCTCCGCGACCGCCTCCTCCGCCGTGTCCACGATCCGGTAGAACGCCATGTCGTTCGCCTCGATGAGCCTCCGCTCCACGAGCGTGCCGATCCAGCGGTCCCAGATCCGCCAGTAGGGCTTCGGCCCGGCCTCGATGAGCACGACCGGCACGATCTCGGCCTTGCCCGTCTGCGCGAGCGTGAGGAACTCGAAGCACTCGTCCATCGTCCCGAAGCCGCCCGGGAAGAGCGTGATCGCGCTCGCCTCCTTCATGAGGAAGAGCTTGCGCGTGAAGAAGTACTTGAACGTGATGAGCTTGGGATCGGAGGCGATCCAGGGGTTCGCCTCCTGCTCGAACGGCAGGCGGATGTTGAGGCCGAAGCTCTGCTCGCGCCCCGCCCCCTCCTGCGCGGCGCCCATGATGCCGCCCCCGGCGCCCGTGACGACCATCCAGCCCTCGCCGACCATCCGGCTCCCGAACTCGCGCGCCATGCGGGCGGCGTCCGCGTCCCCGGGCGTGCGCGCCGAGCCGAACACGGTCACCTTGCGCACGTCGCGGTACGGCGCGAACACCTTGTAGGCGTAGCGCAGCTCCTTGAGCGCCACGTTGGTGATCTTGAGGTCGCCCGTGGAGGCACCGTCCTCGTGGAGCTTCATCACGGTCGTGAGGAGCTGCTGGAACAAGACGCGCCGGTCCGCCGGGACCTCGGCGGCGTCGAGGAGCTCGGCGATCAGGCGGTTCGCGGCCTCGTTCTGGAGCTGGTAGCGACGCGGCTCTGCCACGCCTTCGAGTATACCGTCCCCGCGCCGCGCGCCCGAATAGCCCGGCGGGCGCTTACCGCGGCTTCCGGGCCCGCACGAACGCGCTCATGAACTTCCCGTCCACCTCGGGGGCGATCGCGTCGGCGTCGATGCCCGAGCCCGCCAGGAACTCCCGCGCGTCGTCCACCCGGTAGACGCGCGTCGGCTCCACGTCGATGGCCTCGAAGCCGGCGCCGGCGAGCTTGTCGCGGTACTCGCGCTCCTCGAGGGCGCCCGCGACGCACCCGATCCAGAGCTCGACGCTCCGGCGGATCGCCGGCGGCACCGCGCCGCGGACCACGACGTCCGACACCGCGAACCGGCCGCCCGGCTTGAGCACCCGGAAGGCCTCGGCCAGGACCCGGTCCTTGTCGGCCGACAGGTTGATGACGCAGTTCGAGATGACGACGTCCACCGAGCCGTCGGGCAGCGGCACGTTCTCGATCTCGCCCTTGAGGAACTCGACGTTCGTGACGCCCGCCTTCCGCTGGTTCGCGCGGGCGAGCGCCAGCATCTCGTCGGTCATGTCGAGGCCGTAGGCCTTGCCCGCCGGGCCCACGCGCCGCGCCGACAGGAGCACGTCGATCCCGCCGCCCGAGCCGAGGTCGAGCACCGTCTCGCCCGGACGGAGCTCGGCGAGCGCCGTCGGGTTGCCGCAGCCGAGCGAGGCGGCCACGGCCTCCGCGGGAAGCTCCGCGGTCTCGCCCGTCGCGTAGATGTTCGAGGTGATCGGGTCGCACTCGCCGCGCGACGGCGCGGCCCCGCAGCAGGAGCTGCCACCGCTCGTCACCCGCAGCGCCGCCTGCCCGTACTTCTCCTTCACGAGCTCCTTGAGCTTCTCGTCCGCCATGGCCGCCTCCTCTTCGTAACGACTGCCCGGAGTATATCTCGATATTTCGAAACATGTCAAAGTAATTCCGGCGGGCCGCGAGGCGGTACCATCACGCCCGTGACGACCCGCGACCGTCCGACCGTCCGCCTGGCGGCCCGCGCCGACGCCCCGGCGATCGCCCGCATCTACAACCAGGGCATCGAGGAGCGCATCGCGACCTTCGAGACCGAGCCGCGGACGCCCGCCGAGATCGCCGCCCGGCTCGCCGAGAAGGGCGACCGGTTTCCCACGGTCGTCGTCGAGCGGCACGGCGCCGTGGTCGCCTGGGCCTCGGCCGGGCCCTACCGCGCGCGCCCGGCCTACGCGGGCGTCGCCGAGCACTCGGTCTACGTCGAGCGCGGCGCCCGGGGCGGGGGCGCCGGCCGCGCCGCGCTGGAGGGCCTCGCGCGCGAGTACGAAGCGCGCGGCTTCTGGAAGCTCGTCTCGCGCATCTTCCCCGAGAACACGGCGAGCCTCGCGCTGCACGCGCGCGCGGGGTTCCGCGTGGTCGGCGTCTACCGCCGCCACGGCCGGCTCGAGGACCGGTGGCGCGACTGCGTGATCGTGGAGAAGCTGCTCGGCGCGGCGGCGGCCGTCAGCCGGCGAGGACGCGGATCAGGAGCCACGCGGCGCCGGCGACGACCGCCGACGCCGGGATCGTGAAGATCCACGCCCACACGATGCGGCCGGCGACGCCCCAGCGCACGGCCGAGAACCGCTGCATCGCGCCGACGCCCATGATCGCGCCGCTGATCGTGTGCGTCGTGCTCACCGGGATGCCGGCGATCGCGGTGCCGATCAGCGTGATCGCGCCCGCGGTCTCGGCGGAGAAGCCGCCGATCGGGCGGAGCTTAGTGATGCGCATCCCCATCGTCCGCACGATGCGCCACCCCCCGAACGTCGTGCCGAGGCCGAGCGCGGCGCCCGCCGCCAGGATCACCCAGAAGGGGACGTAGAACTCCGGCCCGAGGTGGCCCGTCGTGAAGAGCAGCACCGCGATGATCCCCATGGTCTTCTGGGCGTCGTTGGTGCCATGGCCGATGCTATAGGCGGCGGCCGAGAGGAGCTGGCCGCGGCGGAAGATCCGGTCCACGCGCCCCGGGGTCTCAGCCCTGAAGGTCCACATCGTCAGCAGCATCATCGTGAAACCGACCACGAGGCCGATCAGCGGCGCGAGGATCATGAAGACGCCGATCTTAACGAGACCGCCGACGACCAGCGAGCCGAGTCCCGCCTTGGCCACGCCCGCGCCCGCGAAGCCGCCGATGAGCGCGTGGGAGGAGCTGGTCGGGAGCCCCCAGCGCCACGTCACAAGGTCCCAGACGATCGCGCCGACGAGCCCCGCGAGGATGACCCACTGGTCCACGACGCTGGTCTGGACGACCCCCTTCCCGACCGTCGTCGCCACGTGGACGCCGAAGCCGAACGCGGCGATGAAGTTGAAGAAGCCCGCCCAGACCACGGCCTGGAGCGGCGTCAGCACGCGCGTCGAGACGACCGTGGCGATCGAGTTGGCGGCGTCGTGGAAGCCGTTGATGAAATCGAAGACGAGCGCGACGAGGATGATGAAGACGAGGGCGGTCAGCACGGGGCGGGGGGCTCGGGCGTCACGCCATCTTGAGGATGATCCCCTCGATCACGTTCGCCACGTCCTCGCACCGGTCCGTGACGGCCTCGAGGGTCTCGTAGATCTCCTTCCACTTGATCACCTCGATCGGATCGCCCGCCGCCTCGAACATCGCCGCGAGGGTCTCGCGCAGCAGCGTGTCGGCGCGGTTCTCGAGGCGGTTCACCTCCACCGCGTGCTCGTGGAAGCCCGGGTCCATCGTGCGGAGGCACCGGATGCCCCGGTCCATGGCGGCGACCTGCGCGACGATCAGGTCGGCCATCGCGCGGCACGCCGAGGTCGGCTCCTTGATCCGGTAGACGACGAGGCGCTCGGCCACCGCCTCGATGAAGTCGAGGACGTCGTCGAGCCGTGTCGCGAGGTCGTGGATGTCTTCGCGGTCGAGCGGGGTGATGAACGTCGTGTTGAGGCGCCTGACGATCTCGTGCGTGATCTGATCGCCGGCGTGCTCGACCTCCTTGATCGCCGAGGCCTTGGCCCGGGCGTCGGCAAAGTTGTGGACGAGCTCGGAGAGGAGGGCGGCGGCCTTGATGATCTGCTGGGACTGCTGCTCGAAGTAGTCGAAGAAGCGGACTTCCTTCGGGATCAGGTTGAACATGGAAGTCCCTCGAAGTGTATCACGGCTTGCGCAGGGGAAGCGGCGGGAGCCCGAGGACCTCGCGGCGCGCCGCGGCCCAGAGGGCGTCGAGCCCCTCGGTGAGCGCGGGGGCGTCCGCCGCGAGGCAGCGGACGATCGCGCCGCGACGGGGCAGCGCCGCGACGCCGCCGCTGAGCCCGCGGGCGCGCTCGAGGACGCGCCCCGCGGCGGCGGTGAAGGCCTCGACGCCGGCCTCGGCGACGACGACCAGCGTCGCGAAGTACGGATGCCCCTCGGCCGCGCCGAGCCCGGCGGCGCCGTCCCCGTCCCGGAGGACGAACCGGTCGTGGAAGACGAGGCCGCGGCGCTCGCGGACCGTCACGGCGCTCTCGAGGCGGCGGAACCTCCAGGCCTCGCCCCGCGCGACGCGGCCGGCGGCGAACGCGTCGAGCAGGAGCAGCGCCGCGCCGTCGTCCAGCTCGCAGTCGATGGCCTGACGGAACGCCGAGCCCGCGAACGGGATCGTGTGGTCGGGCACCCACTCGACAACGGCCGCGCGGCCGAGCCGCAGCGCGACCGTCTGCACCGCGGCCTCGGCGGGCGCCCGGTAGACGCGGCTCGCCGACGGCGTCGTGAGCAGGGCGTGGGCGCCGGGCCCGACGTCGGCCTCGATCGTCAGGCGGTCGCCGCCGACGAGCCCGCCCGTCGGGTTCAGGACCGAGACGACGCACGCGGGATCGTCGAGCGCGACCGGCGCCAGGACCTGGAGCGGCAGCGTGTACCGCACGCGCCGCAGGACCGTGGCGGCGCCGCGGCGCTCGAAGCCGAGCGCGAGCGCGCCGTCGCGGCCGACGCGCGCGGCGTCGGCGCTAGCGCGCGGCCGGCTCGAGGAGGAGCTCCCCGCGGATCCAGGAAAGGATCGCATCGACTCCCTCGCCCGTGCGCAGGTTGGTGAACACGAAGGGCTTGGCGCCCCGCATCCGCCGCGCGTCGCGCTCCATCACCGAGAGGTCGGCGCCGACGTGGGGCGCCAGATCGATCTTGTTGATCACGAGCATGTCCGAGCGCGTGATGCCGGGGCCGCCCTTGCGCGGGATCTTCTCGCCCTCGGCGACGTCGATCACGTAGATCGTCGCGTCCACGAGCTCGGGGCTGAACGTGGCGGCCAGATTATCGCCGCCGCTCTCGATCAAGAGCAGGTCGAGATCCGGGAACGCCTTCATCAGCTCGTGGACGGCTTCCAGGTTCACCGACGCGTCTTCCCGGATGGCCGTGTGCGGGCACCCGCCCGTCTCGACGCCCACGACGCGCGCGGCCGGCAAGACGCCCCGCCGGATCAGGAACTCGGCGTCCTCCTTCGTATAGATGTCGTTGGTGATCACGGCCATGTCCACGTGCGCGCGGAGGCGGAGGCAGAGGGCCTCGGCCAGCGCGGTCTTGCCGGAGCCGACGGGGCCGCCGATGCCGATCTTGAGGGGCCGCGGGATGCGAGCGTTCGCGCTCATGACCTGAACAGCCTCGCGTCGAGCGTCGCGTGGCGGATGCCCGCGAGCTCGAGCCCGGGGTTGAAGCTCCACATGTCCTCGACACGCGCCGCCGCCGCGGCGGCGGCGAGCCGCGCCACGTCGGGGCGCAGTCCGGCCAGCACCCGCTGCCCGTCCAGCTGGCCGAGGGCGATGAGCCGGAGCGCGGCGCCCACGAGGAGCGCCGCCGTCGAGTAGAGATAGGCCGCCGCGGCGCGCTCGGGGTCGACGCCCGAGCGGCCGAGGGCGGCGCCGAGCGCGACCGCGTGGTGCCCGGCCGCCAGGCCGTCCTCGACGAGGCGCGCGAGCTCGCCGAGCACCGGGTCCCCGCCCAGGCCCGCGGCGACACGGAGCGTCTGGCGGCCCATCTGTCGGCTCGCCGAGCGGTACTCGGGCACGCACTTCATCGCGTCGAGCCTCTCGTCGAGCGCGACGACGCCGGCGACGTCGCCCGCGGCGGCGCGGCGCGCGGCATGAGCCACGGCGACGGCGTCGCACGGCCCGGCGCTCCCCTCGAGGTGCGCGCGGACGAACGCCTCGAGCCCCGCGCGGTCCCTCACCCGCCCCTCCTGGGCGTATGTCTCGAGACCGAACGAGTGGGCGAAGCCGCCCGCGGGGAAGAGCCCGTCGGCGAACTGGAGCAGGGCCAGGAGGGCGCCGTCAGTGGTCATGACGATGCCCGGCGCCGACGGGGACGAACACGCGCTGCACGCGCTCGAAGGCGACGGCGAGCCGCCCGAGGAGCTGCTCCATCGCCGGGTCGTCGGGGATGAGCAGCCGCTCGCCGTCGAGCGCGAGCGTGAAGTGGCGGTTGCCGACCTCGAAGGCGATGCGGATCGCCTCGTCGCGCGAGCGCGGCGTCACCGCGAGCACCGGCTCGGGCGCCGCCTCGATGACGACGTACCAGCCGGGGCCGACGTGCAGGATCTCGCCGGGCGTGAGCGTGCTCCCGGTCGGGAGCGCGAGCGCGAGCGTGCGACCGGCCTGCGTCGTCACGCGGCGCCGCCCCCAGCGCCGCTCCTCGGCGGTCAGCACGAGCGCGTCGCGCTCGAGCCGCGAGAGGTCCGCGTCGTGCAGGTGAACGTGCGGGTGCGTGACGACGACCACCGGCTCCGCCATGTCAGAAGAGGAAGTATCGCTGCGCCATCGGCAGCACGCGCGCCGGCTCGCACGTGAGCCGCTCGCCGTCCGCGCGCACCTCGTAGGTCTCCGGGTCCACCTCGATACGCGGGAGCGCCCCGTTGTGGATCATGTCGCGCTTGCCGATCCGCCGGCAGTTCTGGACGGCGACGGCGCGGCGCGCGAGGCCGAGCCGCCCCGGCACGCCGGCGGCGAGCGCGGCGGCCGAGACGAACGTGAGGGCGGTCGCGCCACGCGCCCGGCCAAGGGCGCCGAACATCGGCCGGTAGAGGACCGGCTGTGGCGTCGGGATCGACGCGTTCGGGTCGCCCATCGCCGCCCAGGCGATCATCCCGCCCTTCACGACGAGCTCGGGCTTCACGCCGAAGAACGCCGGGCGCCAGAGAACGAGGTCGGCGAGCTTGCCGGCCTCGACGGAGCCGACGTGGGCCGCCATCCCGTGCGCGATCGCGGGATTGATCGTGTACTTGGCGACGTAGCGCTTGACGCGGAGGTTGTCGTCGCCGGGCCGCTCGCCCGGCAGCGGCCCGCGCTGGCGCTTCATCTTGTCGGCGGTCTGCCACGTGCGGATGATGACCTCGCCGATCCGTCCCATCGCCTGCGAGTCGGACGACATCATGCTGATCGCGCCGAGGTCGTGGAGCACATCCTCGGCCGCGATCGTCTCGGCGCGGATGCGCGACTCGGCGAAGGCGAGGTCCTCGGGGATCCTGGGGTTGAGGTGGTGGCAGACCATCAGCATGTCGAGGTGCTCGTCCATCGTGTTCACGGTGAACGGCATCGTCGGGTTCGTCGAGGACGGCAGGCAGTTGGGCTCCCCGCACACCCGAATGATGTCGGGCGCGTGGCCGCCGCCGGCGCCCTCCGTGTGGTAGGTGTGGATCGTCCGCCCCTTGAACGCGCGGATCGAGTCCTCGACGAAGCCCGCCTCGTTGAGCGTGTCGGTGTGGATCGCGACCTGCACGTCGTGCTCGTCGGCGACCGAGAGCGCCGTGTCGATCGCCGCGGGCGTCGTCCCCCAGTCCTCGTGGAGCTTGAGTCCGATCGCGCCCGCCGCGATCTGCTCGCGCAGCGGATCGGGCGTGGAGGCGTTCCCCTTGCCCAGGAAGCCGAGGTTCACCGGGAACGCCTCGGCGGCCTCGAGCATCCGGTGGAGGTTCCACTCGCCCGGCGTGCACGTCGTCGCGTTCGTGCCCGTCGCGGGGCCCGTGCCGCCGCCGACCATCGTGGTCAACCCCGCGCTGATGGCCTCCGTGACGAGCTGCGGGCAGATGAAGTGGATGTGCGTGTCGAGCCCGCCCGCGGTGACGATCTTGCCCTCGCCCGCGATCACCTCGGTGCCCGCGCCGATCACCATGCCGGGCGTCACGCCCGCCATGATGTCGGGGTTCCCCGCCTTGCCGACGCCCACGATGCGCCCCTCACGGACGCCGATGTCCGCCTTGACGATCCCCCAATGGTCCACGACGACCGCGTTGGTGATCACGACGTCGAGAACCCCGTCGGCGCGCGTCGCGCGCGCCGACTGCCCCATGCCGTCGCGGATCACCTTGCCGCCGCCGAACTTCGCCTCCTCGCCCGGCGTCGTGAGATCGCGCTCGATGCGGATCAGGAGCTCGGTGTCGGCGAGCCGCACCCGGTCGCCGGTCGTCGGACCGTAGAGGTCCGCGTACTGCCGCCGCGTCAGGCGCAGGGTCATCGCCGCCGCTCCCACTCGGCGAGCCGCGCGAGCGCGCGCTCGCGGTCGCCGCCCTCGGTGAGGCCGTTCAGGCCGAAGACCCGGCGCGCGCCGCCGAACTCGACGAGCGTCACGCGCTTCTCGTCACCGGGCTCGAAGCGGACCGCCGTGCCCGCGGGGACGTTCAGGCGCATGCCGAACGCCAGGGCGCGATCGAACCGGAGCGCACGATTCACCTCGAAGAAGTGGAAGTGCGAGCCGATCTGGATGGGCCGGTCGCCCGTGTTTGCCACGGTCAGCTCGACGGTCCTGCGCCCCACGTTGGCCACGACCTCGCCGCTCTCGAGCAGGTACTCGCCGGGAATCACGTCGTTCCTCCTTCCAGGAGCTTGTAGTAGAAAGCGCTCGGATCGAGCTCGCCGCCGACGCTCCGCGCGTACGCGGGCACGACGCCCGCCAGAGTGTAGCCCACGCCGGCGTAGAGCCGCTCGGCGTGGTCGCCGTGGCGCGTGTCGAGGACGAGCGTGGTGAGGCCCCGCCGGCGCGCCTCGTCCTCGAGGGCCAGCATGAGCGCGCGGCCGATCCCGCGCCGGCGGGCCCGCGTGTGCACGATGACCTTCATGGCCTCGGCGCGGTGCCGCCCGTTCGGCCGCGTGCAGAGATCGAGCTGCGCGGTGCCCACGAGCGCGCCGCCGGCGTCGCGCGCGACGACGAGCACGCGCGATCCAGCGCGGATCGCGGCGACGACCGTGCGCCAGTAGGCGTCGGCCTCGCCCGGCGCCATCGGAGGCAGGAACCCGATCGAGGCGCCGTTGTCCACCGCGTCCTCGAGGAGCTCGGCGAGCGCGCGCTGGTGCCGGACGGCGGCCTCGGCATCGAGGAGCTCGATCGTCAGGTCCATCGCGCTCAGCGGATCGGATGGTGGATCGTGACGAGCTTGGTGCCGTCGGGGAACGTGCCCTCGACCTGCACCTCGTCGATCATCTCGGGCACGCCCTCCATCACGTCGTCGCGCCGCAGGATCGAGGGGCCGGCCTCCATGAGCTCGGACACGGTGCGGCCGTCGCGGATCCCCTCGAGGATCTCGGCGGTGAGCAGCGCGAGCGCCTCGGGGTGGTTCAGCCGGAGCCCGCGGGCGCGGCGGCGGCGGGCCACCTCGGCCGCGGTGAAGATCAGCAGCTTCTCCTGCTCCCTGGGGGTGAGGTGCATCGCTGGACCTCCATTAACTGGGCACGGGCACCCGG
>DATFVL010000113.1 GCA_035260325.1 Candidatus Methylomirabilota bacterium
GAGGAGGTCCTCGACCCGCCGGGCCATCTCCCCGGCCGCCTTGTTCGTGAAGGTGACGGCGAGGACCTGCCTCGGGTGCACGCCGCGGACGCCGAGGAGCCAGGCGATCCGGTGCGCGATGACGCGCGTCTTGCCGCTGCCCGCGCCCGCGAGCACCAGGAGCGGCCCGTCGCCCGCCGTCACCGCCTCGCGCTGCGGCGGGTTCAGATCGGAGAGGAGCGCCTCGCGGTCGAGCACCTTGCGATTGTACCGTATGCTCACGGCGATGAACGACCGCATCCGGCTGATTCTCGACGACATCACGGGGCTCGACGTGGACGCGATCGTCAACGCGGCGAACCGGAGCCTCCTCGGCGGCGGGGGCGTGGACGGCGCGATCCACCGCGCCGCCGGACCCGAGTTGCTCGCCGAGTGCCGGACGCTCGGCGGGTGCGAGACCGGCCAGGCGAAGCTGACGCGCGGCTACCGCCTGCCCGCCCGGTGGATCATCCACACCGTCGGCCCGATCTGGCACGGCGGCGAGGAGGGCGAGGACGCGCTGCTCGCGTCGTGCTACCGGTCGAGCCTCACGCTCGCGGCCGGGCGCGGCTTCGAGTCGGTCGCGTTCCCGGCGATCAGCTGCGGGATCTACGGCTACCCGATCCCGCGCGCGTGCGCCATCGCCGCGCGCGAGATCCAGGCGTTCCTCCGCGACAGCGTCTCCCCGCGGACGGTCTGGCTGGTCTGCTTCGAGCGGCGGGTCCACGCCGAGTACGCGAAGCTGCTCGGCGTCTGAGCGTCGGCGCCGGCCGACCGGTCCTTCAGCCGGAGGAACGGGCGCGCGACGAGGTGATACGACGCGAGGGTTTGCAGCATCGTGTGGTCGGGTTCCGACACGAGGCTGGGCGGGGCGCCCCGACGCGGCAAGCAGGCGAATCCCCGAGCGGGCGCGCGGCAAACTCCCTATGCCACTACAGATCCTCGGGTCGGAGGCCAGTACGCTTGCGATGCGAGCGAACATGCGCGGACCGATCTCCTCACCGTCGTGAAACGCGAACACGAAGTCGGCCCACCCTGGACGGGACAACACACGGTGAGAGCCGGTTTGTCGTTTGACGGTCCAGCCGACCCGCAGGAGAGCCGCGAGAATACGGCTCGCCCGCGTGCTGGGCCACCGACTCACGCGGCCGCGAACGAAATGCTCAGGAGATCGGGACCGGCTTCTCCGTGCTCCAAACGATCGGCGACCACACGCAGCGCGAGCGCCTGGACCTTCGCCTTGGCTTCCTCCCGAGTTCTCCCGTAAGCGAGCACGCCCGGGAGGTCGACCACTTCAGCGATCCAGCGGCCGTCCTCTTCTTGCTCTATCTCGATCAGAAGTGTCATCGGCTCCTCGCCACCCGATCTTACTCGACCGTGACCGACTTCGCGAGGTTCCTCGGCTGGTCCACGTCGCAGCCCAGGCGCACCCCGATGTGGTAGGCGAGGAGCTGGAGCGGGACGACGGTGAGGATCGGCGCCAGCAGCTCCGCGCAGGGCGGGACCTCGATGACGTGGCGGGCCTTCGCCGCGACCGTGCGGTCGCCGGCGTGGCAGACGGCGATCAGGCGCCCCTCGCGCGCGCGCACCTCCTCGATGTTCCCGAGCATCCGCTCGTACGAGGCGTCGCGCGGCACCAGCGCCACGACGGGGAGGTCGTCGGCGATGAGCGCGATCGGCCCGTGCTTCATCTCGCCCCCCGCGTAGCCCTCCGCGTGGATGTAGGAGATCTCCTTCAGCTTGAGCGCGCCCTCGAGGGCGATCGGGAACTGGAGCCCGCGCCCGAGATAGAGGAAGCCCTTCGCGTGCGCGAGCTCGCGCGCGAGCGCCGAGATCTGCGGATCGAGCTCGAGCGTCTTCTCGACGAGGCGCGGGATCTCGACGAGGTCGTGGATGCGCTTCCTCACGTCCTCCGCCGTGATCGCGCCCCGCTGGCGGCCGAGCCACAGGCCGAGGAGGTAGCCGGCGACGATCATCGTGGCGAACGCCTTGGTGGAGGCGACGCCGATCTCGGGTCCCGCGTGCATGTAGAGCACGCCCGTCGCCTCGCGCGCCAGGGCGGAGCCGACGACGTTCGTGACGGCGAGGATCGGGCAGCCCTTGAGCCGCGCCGCCTTCACCGCGCCGAGCGTGTCGGCCGTCTCGCCCGACTGGGAGACGGCGATCACGAGCGTCTCGGGGCCCACGATCGCGTCGCGGTAGCGGAACTCGGAGGCCAGGTCCGCCTCGGCCGGCAGGCCCGCCAGGCGCTCGATCATCGTGCGCGCGAGCATCGCCGCGTGGAAGGCCGTGCCGCACGCGACCAGCACGACGCGCTGGATCGCGCGCACGGCGTCGGGGTCGAGCCGCACGTCGGGGAGGACGATGCTGCCGGTCTCGGGGGCGATGCGGCCGCGGAAGGTGTCGGTGATCGCGCGCGGCTGCTCGTTGATCTCCTTGAGCATGAAGTGCCGATAGCCGCCCTTCTCCGCCATGATCGGGTCCCAGAGGATCTTGACCGGGTCGCGCTGGACGGGCTCGCCCTCGAGCGTCGAGAGCTCGACGCCGCCCGCCGTCACCACCGCCACCTCGTTGTCCTCGAGGATCACGACGTCGCGCGTGTGCGAGAGGATCGCCGGGATGTCGGAGGCGATGAACATCTCGCCGCGGCCGAGCCCGACGACCACGCTCCCCGCTCCCTGCTTCGCGGCGACGAGCCGGTCCGGCGCCGCCGCGGCGACGACGACGATCGCGTACGAGCCCCGGATCTCGGCGAGAGCCGCCTTCACCGCCCGGTCGAGGCGGCCGCTCGCCCGGAGGTGGTGCTCGATCAGGTGGGCCAGCACCTCGGTGTCCGTCTCGGACCGGAAGCGATGCCCCTCGGCGAGCAGGCGCTCCTTGATCTCGAGATAGTTCTCGAGGATCCCGTTGTGGACGACGACGAGCGCGCCCTCGCAGTCGGTGTGCGGGTGCGCGTTCTCCTCGGACGGCCGGCCGTGGGTGGCCCAGCGCGTGTGGCCGATGCCCGGCGAGCCCTGGACGGGCCGCTCGCGCAGGACGCCTTCGAGCGCCTTGAGCCGCCCGGCGGCGCGCCGGACCTCCAGCCGCCCGCCCTGCAGGACGGCGATGCCGGCCGAGTCGTAGCCGCGGTACTCGAGGCGCCGGAGCCCCTCGACGATGATCGCGGTCGCGCTCTTGTCACCGACGTAGCCGACGATCCCGCACACGGCGGCTAGTCCTTCGGCTTGGCGGCCTGCTTCTCGCGCCGGCGGGCCGCCCAGCCTTCCTTCACGACCAGCGGCGACCGCTCGACGACGAGCGCGTCGGCCGGGACATCCTTGGTGATCACGGAGCCCGCCGCGATGTACGCGCCCTCGCCGATGGTGAGCGGGGCGACGAGGCTCGAGTTGCTCCCCACGAACGCGCCGTCGCCGACGATGGTCTGATGCTTGGCGGCGCCGTCGTAGTTGACGAAGATGGTGCCGGCGCCGATGTTGACGTTGTCGCCGATGGTCGCATCGCCGAGGTAGCCGACGTGGTGCGCCTTCGTCCTCCGGCCGACCTTCGCCTTCTTGAGCTCGATGAAGTTGCCGATCTCCGCTCCCGCGCCGACGTGCGACTTCGGTCGCAGGTGGCAGAACGGTCCCATCACGGCGCCATCCTCGACGACCGATTCGGTCAGCACGCAGTACGGCTTGAGGATCACGCGGTCCCCGAGGCGGCTGCCGGTCACGTGACAGCCGGAGGCGATCACGCAGTCGCTCCCGATCGCGGTCGCGCCCTCGAGAACGACCTGGGGATAGATCGTCGTGTCGGGACCGATCGTGACGGTGTCCTCGACGTAGGTGCTCGTGGGGTCGAGGATCGTCACCCCGGCGTCCATGAGCCGGTCGAGGATCCGCCGGCGGTGGAGCGCCGCGACGGCGGCGAGCTGCTTCCGGTCGTTGATCCCGAGCGCCTCGACCGGGTCGGGCGCGGCGAGGGCCTCGAGGCGCCCGCCCGCCTTGGCGAGGATGCCCACGACGTCGGTCAGGTAGTACTCGCCCTGGTCGTTGTCGGGCTTGACCTCGGCGAGCGCCTTCCACAGGCGCTTGGCCTCGAAGCAGTAGACGCTCGTGTTGATCTCCGTGATCTTCTTCTGGTCGTCGGTTGCGTCGCGGTCCTCGACGACGCGCTTGACGCGCCCGCTCTGGCGGAGGATCCGCCCGTAGCCCTGCGGCCGGTCCACGACGGCCGTCAGCAGCGTCGCGACCGCGCCGGTCGCACGGTGATGGCGGACGAGGCGCTCGAGCGTCTCGCTAGAGAGGAGCGGCGTGTCACTGGGCAGCACGAGGATCGTCCCCTCGCCGCACGCCGGGCGCGCCTGCAAGACGGCGTGGCCGGTGCCGAGCCGCTCGCGCTGCTCGACGATCGCGACGCCCTCGCCCGCCACCGCGCGCACGCCGTCCGCGTTGGGCTCGACGACGAGGACGAGCCGGTCCGCGAGGGCGCGCGCCGTCCGAAGCGTGTAGCCGAGCAGCGGACGGCCGCAGAGCGGGTGGAGCACCTTGGGCTGCCGCGAGCGCATCCGCTTGCCCTCGCCCGCGGCGAGGATGACGACGCTGAGGTCCTTCATGGCGGTAACCTTCATTCTATCGCACCGGCCCGCAAAGCCCATGCCATGGCGCCGGCGGCCTGGATCCGCAGCTTTTCGCCGAGGACGCGCCAGCCGACTGTGGACAATCCGACGCGGCGAGGGTCACCGGCTGTCGCTCAAGTGAGACAGCAGTCGTTGCATCCGCGGCGGGAGGGGCGACGCGAACTTCAGGTGTTCGCCCGTGACGGGGTGAACGAACGCGAGCTCCACCGCGTGGAGGGCCAGCCCCGCGAAGGGCACCGGCAGCGGCCGCCGGCGCCGGCCGCCGTAGACGTCGTCCCCCGCGACGGGGTGGCCGAGGGACGCCATGTGGACGCGGATCTGATGGGTGCGCCCGGTCTCCAGGCTCGCCTCGACGAGCGTGAAGCCGGCGAAGCGCTCGAGGACGCGGTAGCGGGTGACCGCGCGCTTGCCGCGGCCGCCGGGGCGCACCGCCATCCTCACGCGGTCGTGCGGGTGGCGGCCGATCGGCGCGTCGACCACGCCCGCGACGGGTCCGACCCGGCCGTGCACGATCGCGCGGTACGTCCGGGTGACCGCGCGGCGCGCGAGCTGGGCGACGAGCGAATCGTACGCGGCGCGCGTCTTGGCGACGGCGAGGAGCCCCGAGGTGTCCTTGTCGAGCCGGTGCACGATCCCGGGCCGCCGCGGGCCGCCGACGCCGGCGATGCCCGGCGCATGGGCGAGCAGCGCCGCGGCGAGCGTCCCGCGCGCGTGGCCGGCGCCCGGATGGACGACGAGCCCCGCGGGCTTGTCGAGAACGAGCACGTCGGCGTCCTCGTGGACGATCGCCAGCGCGGCGGGCTCGGGCACGAGCGTCTCGGGCGGGAGCGGCGGGACCTCGACCTCGACCGTCTCCCCCGCACGGAGCCGGTGCGCGGGCTTCGCGGACGCGCCGTTCACGCGCACGTGACCGGCCGCGATCAGGCCCTGCGCGCGCGCGCGTGACAGGTCGGGAAAGCGGTCGGTGACGAAGCGATCGAGCCGTGTCCCGGCCGCCGCCGGCTCGACCCGGAGCGCGCTCACGCGTCAGGTCGCGCGCGCCGCCCGGTCGGTCATGAGCCGGAGCGCGAGCAGCGCCACGCCGACGGTGATCGCGGAGTCGGCGACGTTGAATGCCGGCCAGTGCCAGGCGCGGTAGTGGACGTCCACGAAGTCCACGACGGCGCCGAACCGCGCGCGGTCGATCAGGTTGCCCACCGCGCCGCCGAAGATCAGGCCGAGCGTCCCGTGGTCGATCGGCCGCCCGCCCGGCAGCACGTGCAGCGCCACGCGCACGAGCACGGCGAGCGCGGCGATGGAGAGGAGCGCGACGACCCAGCGCCAGCCCGGGGGCACGCCGGCGAGGAGCCCGAACGCGAGGCCGCGATTCAAGACGAGCGTGAGCGAGAGGATCCCGTCGATCAGCGGGACGGGCGCGCCCGGTGCGAGACGGTCGAGCGCCAGGAGCTTGGTGACCTGGTCCAGGACGAGCACGACGCTCGCGACGACCGCGACGTGCGTCGCGGCGATGCGCGTCATGAGCGCGACGAAGTCACCACAGGCACGCAGCGCTCGCAGAGGTCGGGGTGCTCGCGGCTCTCGCCGACCCGCTCGCTCCAGGTCCAGCAGCGCGCGCACTTCCGGCCCCGCGCCTTGTCCACGCCCACGACGAGCCCGGGGATCTCCTGGCTCTCGTAGCGGACGGCGGGCCGCGCCTGCGCCGCCTGCAGCTCCACCTGCGAGACGATGAAGAGCGTCGGCAGGAGCGCGCGCTTGGCTCGGAGGAGCCCGGGCAGGTCCTCGGGCGCCGACATCAGGAGGACGCGGGCCGCGAGCCCGCTCCCGATGAGCCCCTGCGCCCGCGCGGTCTCGAGCGCCTTCGCAACCTCGCGGCGCACCTCGAGAAGCCGGCTCCACTCGCCCGCGAGCCGGTCGTCGAGCCACTCGACGGGCTCCTCGGGGAAGCGCTCGAGGTGGACGCTCTCGCTCCGGCCGCCGGGCAGGTGGCGCCATGCCTCCTCGGCGGTGAACGTGAGGATCGGCGCCAGGAGTCGCGCGAGCGCGCCGAAGATGTCGTAGCACGCCGTCTGCGCCGCGCGCCGGCGCGGGTCGTCGGCCGCCGAGGTGTAGAGGCGGTCCTTGATGATGTCGAGGTACTGCGCCGAGAGGTCCACGGCACAGAAGTTGTGGACCGCGTGGAAGACCGTGTGGAACTCGTACTCCTCGTAGGCGTGGCGGACGCGCCCGATGAGCCGCCCGAGCCGGTCGAGGATCCAGCGATCGACCTCGTCCAAGCGCGCGTACGACTGGCGGTCGCGCGCGGCGTCGAAGTCACCCAGGTTGCCGAGCAGGAACCGGAAGGTGTTGCGGATCCGCCGGTACGCGTCGGCGAGCCGGTCCAGGATCTCGAAGGAGACCCGGATGTCCTGCGTATAATCCTCGGCGGCCACCCACAGGCGCAGGATCTCGGCGCCGTACTTCGGCAGGACGTCTTCGAGGCCGATGACGTTGCCGAGGGACTTGGACATCTTCCGGCCCTCGCCGTCGACGAAGAAGCCGTGCGTGATGACGCTCTTGTACGGCGGCGCGCCACGCGTGCCGACGGACTCGAGCAGCGAGGACTGGAACCAGCCGCGGTGCTGGTCCGATCCCTCGAGGTACATCTCCGCCGGCCAGCGGAGCTCGGGCCGCGTCTCGAGCACGGCCGCGTGGCTGCACCCGGAGTCGAACCAGACGTCCAGGATGTCCGTCTCCTTCCGGAACCGCTCGCCACCGCACGTCGCGCACCGCGTGCGGGCGGGCAGCAGGTCGCGCGCCTCGCGCGCGTACCACTCGTCCCCGCCCTGCCCCGCGCGGAAGATCGCGGCGACGTGCTCGACGATCCGCTCCTCGAGGAGCAGCGTCCCGCACCCCTCGCAGTAGAAGGCGACGATCGGCACGCCCCAGACACGCTGACGTGAGATGACCCACTCGGGACGGTGCGCGACCATGTTGAAGATTCGGTCCTGGCCCCACGGCGGGATCCACTGGACGTCACGCTTGATCGCGTCGAGGACGCGCGCGCGGAAGCCATGCTTGTCGAGCTCGATGAACCACTGCTCGGTCGCGCGGAAGAGCGTCGGGTTCTTGCAGCGCCAGCAGTGCGGGTACGTGTGGTCGAGCGGGCGCTCGGCGATGAGCATGCCGAGCGATCGGAGATGCTCGACGATCTTGGGATTCGCCTCCCAGACGGTGAGGCCCGCGAAGCGCTCCACGTCCGGGACGAAGCGACCGTCGTCGTCGACCGGGTTGTAGACCTTGAGGCCCAGCGACCGGCCGAGCTCGTAGTCCTCCTCGCCATGTCCCGGGGCGATGTGGACGAGCCCCGTGCCCGTGTCCATCGCGACGAAGTCCGCGGCGGCGATCTTGCCCTCGCGCGCGATCCAGGGGTGCCGGAACCCGTGCCCGACGAGCTTCTGCCCATCGAAAGACGTCAGGACGTCGTGTGTCGAGCTCTTGAACAGCCCGAGAAGGTCGGTCACGCGCGCCTGCGCGACCACATAGACCTCGCCCGCGACGGCGACCGCGATGTAGGTCTGTGTCGGATGAACCGCGATCGCGAGGTTGGCCGGCAGCGTCCAGGGCGTGGTCGTCCAGATCACCGCGAAGGCGGGACGGCCCGCGAGCTTCGTCGCGAGCTCTGCCGGCACCGAGGTCAGCGGGAACTTCACGTACACGGACGGCGTCCGCTGGTCCTCGTACTCGACCTCGGCCTGGGCGAGCGCCGTCTTGCAGTGCATGCACCAGTGGACCGGCTTCAGCCCCTTGTGGACGAGACCGCGGCCGACGAAGCGTCCGAACTCGCGCGCGATGATCGCCTGGTAGTCGGGCGCCATCGTGATGTAGGGGTGCTCCCAGTCGCCGAACACGCCGAGGCGCTTGAACTCGTTCCGCTGGATGTCGATGAAGCGCAGCGCGTACTCGCGGCACTTGCGCCGCTTCTCGACGGGGTCCATGGCTTGGCGCACGTCGGTCGTGGCCGTGTCGAGGCCGAGCTCCTTGTCCACCTGATGCTCGATCGGCAGCCCGTGACAGTCCCAGCCGGGGACGTAGACCGCGTTGAAGCCGAGCATCGAGCGCGACTTCACGACGAGGTCCTTGAGGACCTTGTTGAGCATGGTGCCCAGGTGGATGTTGCCGTTGGCGTAGGGCGGGCCGTCGTGGAGGATCCAGAGCGGCCGGTCGGCGGCGGCCTCGCGCAGGCGCTTGTAGATCCCGAACTGCTGCCACCACTCGAGCATCT
Source organism: Candidatus Methylomirabilota bacterium (assembly GCA_035260325.1). Lineage (NCBI taxonomy): Bacteria > Methylomirabilota (SeqCode) > Candidatus Methylomirabilota bacterium. Next base: position 8,898 of record DATFVL010000113.1, read on the forward strand.
TCGGCTCGGTCTGCTGCAGGTTGGCCTTCATCGGGAAGGCCGTTTTCGGCAGGTTCAGCGTGGCCTTGTAGTCCATGACCGAGAGGGTCATGGTATCACGCCCGCGATTTACTTCGGACTGAGGGTGACGATGCCTTCCTTGTTGTCGATCGAGACCTTGAACTGGTCGAGGAAGTCGCGCCCGAGGAGCCCGTCCACGCCGTCCTGCTCAATGTCGTGGGAGATCACGGCGAGCTTGCCGACCCTGGCCTGGCCGACCTCGACCGAGTCCACCTGGACGGTGCTGACGCTCGCGGTACCCGTCGCGCCCTTCATCTGCATCGCCTGGCCCGTGCTGAGCACGACGCCCGCCGCGACGAGCACGCGCGGGTTGATCACCGTCCGCTGCGCGCCGGTGTCGAGGAGCAGCCGGACCGACGTGCCGCCGTTCAGCCGCGCCTCCACGACGATCTCCCTGCCCGGCGCGAACTTGATCTCCGTGCCCCCGCCTGCTTTCTCGGGGGGGCCCGCGGCCCCCGGCCCGCCGACGGCGGGCGCTGGCGCCGC
>DATFVL010000114.1 GCA_035260325.1 Candidatus Methylomirabilota bacterium
ACAGTTCGAGACCGATGGGGTGAACCTGTTCATCCAGAAGGTCGACAAGCTGATCAATGTTTCGCAGGAAGGGCAGCTCGCCATGCGCGAGCTGCTCACGAGCCACCTGCAGCGCATCGAGCATGACGAAGCCGGGCTCGCCATGAGGCTCTATCCCTTCACTCGCCCGGACCATTTCCAGCAACTGAAGGCGGTGGTGATCGATCCACGCATGTCGTTCGGTCGACCGGTCATCGCCGGGACCGGCATCGCTATCGTCGTCATTGCCGAGCGCTACCTGGCCGGCGAGTCGATCGTAGAACTGGCGAAGGACTATGGCCGCGAGCTGAGCGAGATCGAAGAAGCTGTCCGCTGCGAGCTCCGCCTCGAAGCCGCCTGAGTATCTAATGGACTGCGCCAAACTGCAACTCACGACTCGTTACACGATTCCACCTAATTAAAGTTAAACGAAGTATCGGATTGGCGCGGCGATGAGTTTGCGGACTTGGTGGACGGCTTGGGGCGAGCTGGTCCGAAAGCTCGTGGCGCTCGTCGCGTCGTTCGCATCCATGGGCGGGCTCCTCGTTGCCTTCCTTCCCTCCCCCAGGAACTTGCCGTCGTGGGCGGTGGCCCTTCTGGTCTCCGCGACGTTGTTCCTTGTACTGCTCGTGGTGTTGGAGTTCTTAGACCGTCGAGGTCGACGAGTCTACGCCAAGAGCGACGCGGAGGGGATCAAGCGGTACATGCACGGCTGGATCGAGCATGGTGGCCGAGTCGCCATCTGGACACGGGACATCAGTTGGGCGCAGAATCCAGAGACACGCAGATTGCTAACTGAGAAGGCTCGGCGTAACGAACTTATCCTTTGCTTGCCCGAACTCAACGAGCTTGCGGGGGAGCTGGCAAGGGCTGGCGCTGAAGTGTGCGCCTACGGGGCAAGACTTCTCGAATCGCCGGCATCACGGTTCACGATTGCCTTTTTCGGTAGAGATGGGTCTCGCGTGGCCGTTGGACGAGCCGAGGGCGAAACTCACGTGATCGACGAGTTTAGCGCTGGCGGTCACCCAGCCTTCCATCTGGCGGCTGACCTCATCACGCTCGTGCGAGCTCTACAGCAGAGGCAGACTCGATGATGCGCATCAGGCCGTGTCCCGCTAAGAGCCATGCTGACCTGGCTCGGGAGTGGGATCAGTTAGCCGAGGAACGTCATCGCCAGATCGAGTCTGGCGAGGATCTCAGCTTCGACCACGTTGTCGTCCCAACCACTTGGCGCCTCTTTGAAGGCGCGGACCGCGCTGTCGTCTTGGATATCGGCTCAGGCACCGGCGACTTTACAGCACAGCTCGCCCAGGTCGCAGGAAGGGTCATAGCTGTAGATCCCTCACGAGCTAGCATAATGTTGGCGAGAAGGGTCTGCCGGGCTATACAGAACGTGCGCTTCGTCGAAGCGTCGCTCGAAGAGGCGGCAAGTTGCCTTGATGAGGGACCGGTGACAGCGGCGGTAGCCGTCATGACCCTGATGACCGCTCCAGATGTCCGCGGATTCGCGAAAGCACTTGCTGCGCTCCTGCAGACCCGAGCACGGTTTGTGGCTACGCTTACCCATCCTTGGTTCTGGCCCATGTACTGGGGGTATGACGAGGAGCCGTGGTTTCACTATGAGGTCGAGACATTCATAGAGGCTCCCTTCGTAATCTCAAAATGTCGCACAGAAGTTAGAACCACGCATATCCATCGGCCCCTCGAACAGTACCTGAACGTGTTCGCAGAGGAAGGTTTTCGCCTCGACGCGCTCGCAGAACCGATGCCGCCGGCGAAAGTACAGGCCCTCTATCCCGCACCATGGCAATTCCCGCGTTTTCTGGGGCTGCGTTGGGAGAAGGTCGTTTAACAAACCCGGCTTCGCCAGCTGCTCACCGCTGCGGTTGGATGGACGAGATGAGGCACGGATGTAGATCCTAGAAAACAGCACCACGACGCTTCGGGCGATCGGTAAGGACGAGAGTCTGTTGCACGCCGAGATCGCAGAGGAGCCCGAGGCGCGCGCGCCAGCTCGGCGGCGCTGGGTGTTGGACGCGCACGGAAAGGAGAAGGGCAGCCCGAAACGCAATGCTCAAACGCGATGTCGAGGACATCCGGGACGCAATCAAGGTGGGGCGGTTCACGAATGAGGCGGCTGTCTGCCAGGGCATCGTCCTTCGGCTCCTTCACGCGCTATCCTGGCCCACGTACGACACACAGATCGTGTCCCCGGAATATTCGGTCGAGGGTCGGCGAGTGGACTTCGCGCTTTGTCATCCCGCCAGAAAACCCCTGGTATTCATCGAAGTGAAGCAGATCGGACAAAGCGACGGGGCGGCAGAGCGTCAACTTTTCGAGTATGCATTCCACAAAGGCGTGCCCATGGCCATCCTGACGGACGGCCAGGAGTGGCAGTTCTTCCTTCCGGCTGAGCAAGGCGAGTACGGTGAGCGTCGAGTTTACAAGCTTGACATAGTCGAGCGCGAGATCGACGAAACCATCTCTCGCCTAGAGCGGTACCTCAACTACCAGTCGATTTGCTCCGGCGCGGCGATGGAGGCCGCGAGAGCCGATTACCGGAACGTTGCCCGTGAGCGGCAGATCAAGGCGACGCTACCCGAAGCGTGGGCCAAGCTTGTTGAGGAGGAAGACGATCTACTCCTTGAGCTTCTTGCCGATCGCGTCGAGGGCCTCTGCGGCTATAAACCTGACCCGGATACGGTGGCGGCCTTCCTCCGCGACAGCGTTCAGCTCAAAGCTAGTGCCGCCGCTCCCGGTACCACGAAGGCCGTTGCCCTTATCGCTGTCGTGCCTCCTGCTGGAACGCATCGGCCATCGGTGGCGGAGCAGCAGCAACCTTCCCAGGCCGGATTCATTCTTAGTGGCCAAACGTATCCCGCCCGCAACGCCCGGGACGTGCTTGTGAAAGTTTTTGCGGCCCTGGCGGATAGAGACCCTATGTTCCTCGAACGCTTCGCCACGCTTCCAAAGCACGGCAGAACTCGGCGCTACTTGGCTCGCTCAAGGGATGATCTGTATCCGGGGCGTTCCGACTTGGTCCGTGACTTTTCGTACGAACTGAAACCGGGCTGGTGGCTCGGGATCAATCTCAGTCGGAACGCAATTGAGCGAATCGTTGAGATGGCGTGCGTAGTAGCAGGTGTGAGATATGGTGTGGATCTCAAGGTCAACCTGGGCCTGTGAGGATTGACGTTTAGCGATCGTTCGAGAAGACGCGAACAAACGGGTCGCTCAACCGCACGCCGTGCGACGGCCGCACTTGACGACCTCTGGCCGCGCGGATAGGCTCGGCGCGTCCATGGCGAAGAAGAAGAGCGTCGAGCCGCGCGTCGTCACGCCCGATCAGGCCGACCCGCGCCACAACTGGGAGCGCCCGATCCAGGCGCCCGGCCGCATGCAGGTGGACTTCGAGGAGCGCGTGGACTTCCGCCGCCTGCACGAGTACCGCCTGGCGCGGGTCCGCCAGGCGCTCGCGCCCTCGGGCCTCGGCGCGCTCCTCTGCTTCGACCAGCACAACATCCGCTACACGACGGGCACCGTCATCGGCGAGTGGGCGCGCGACAAGCTGACGCGCTGGTCGCTCCTCACCGGCAACGGCCAACCCTACGTCTGGGACTTCGGCTCGGCCGCCAGGCACCACCGCCTCTATGCACCGTGGCTTCCGACGACGCACTGTCTGGCGGGCTTGGTCGGGCTGCGCGGCGCCGTGTCGCCGAAGGCCGGGCTCTTCAAGACCGCGGCCGAGGAGATCAAGGCGATCCTCGTCGCCGAGGGCGTCGGGGGGATGCCGCTCGGCATCGACCTGGTCGAGCCGCCATTCCTGTTCGAGCTGCAGCGCCTCGGCGTCGAGGTGCGTGACGGCCAGCAGGTGATGCTCGACGCGCGGCAGATCAAGAGCGCGGACGAGATCACGCTGCTGAACATGGCCGCCGCGATGGGCGACGGCGTCTACCAGGACATCGCCGAGGCGCTCAAGCCCGGCGTCCGCGAGAACGAGATCGTCGCGCTCGCCTCCAAGCGTCTCTACGAGATGGGCTCGGACTGCGTCGAGGCGATCAACGCGATCTCGGGAGAGCGCTGCTCGCCGCACCCCCACAACTTCACCGACCGCATGATCCGCCCGGGGGACCAGGCGTTCTTCGACATCATCCAGTCGTTCGTCGGCTACCGCACGTGCTACTACCGCACGTTCAACGTCGGCCGCGCCACGCGCCCCCAAGTGGACGCGTACAAGAAGGCGCGCGAGTGGATGGACAAGGCGATCGCGATGCTCAAGCCGGGCGTGACCACCGACCGGATCGCCCGCGCATTCCCACGCGCGCAGGAGATCGGCTTCGCGGGCGAGATGGAGGCGTTCGGCCTGAACTTCTGCCACGGCCTCGGGCTCGGCCTGCACGAGCGGCCGATCATCAGCCGGCTCAACTCGCTCGACGACCCGATGGAGCTGGAGGCGGGGATGGTGTTCGCGGTGGAGACGTACTGTCCCGCGAGCGACGGCGTCTCGGCGGCCCGGATCGAGGAAGAAGTGGTCCTCACGCCGGCCGGGGCCACGATCATCACGCTCTACCCCGCGGAGGAGCTCCCGATCGCCAATCCGTATTGAGCTATACTCGACGATAACCGCCATGGCGACGCTGACGTCCGGGCGCAAGACGGTCCTCCGCAGGGAGCTCGAGGCCATCGTGGGCCCGGGCGGCGTGCTGTCCGATCCCGACGAGCTGCTGGTCTACGAGTCCGACGGCCTCACCCTCTTCCGCGCGCTCGCCGACTTCGTCGTGTTCCCGACGTCCGCGGAGCAGGTCGCCGCCGTCGTGAAGCTCGCCGGTCGCGAAGGGATGCCGTTCGTCGCGCGCGGCGCGGGCACGGGCCTCTCGGGCGGATGCCTCCCGGCCGAGGGCGGCCTCGTTCTCTCGATGATGCGCATGAACCGCGTCCTGGAAGTCGATTACGCGAACCAGCTCGCGGTCGTCGAGCCCGGGCTCGTCAACCTCCACCTCTCCTGGAAGGTCGGCCCGAAGGGCTACTACTACGCGCCCGATCCGTCGAGCCAGCAGGCGTGCACGATCGGCGGCAACATCGCCAACAACTCGGGTGGGCCGCACACGCTCAAGTACGGCGTCACCACGAACCACGTGCTGGGCCTCGAGGTCGTCATGCCCGACGGCGAGATCGTCTGGCTCGGCGGCCGGACGCGCGCGACGCCCGGCTACGACCTGGCGGGCGTGTTCGTCGGCTCCGAGGGCACGTTCGGGATCGCGACGAAGGTCGTCGTCCGAATTCTAAAAAAGCCGCAGGCGGTGAAGACGGTGCTCGCGGTCTTCGACGTGATCGACCAGGCCTCGGCGGCCGTGTCCGCGATCATCGCGCGCGGCCTCGTCCCGGCCGCCGTCGAGATGATCGACAAGCTCACGATCAACGCCGTCGAGGACGCCTTCGGCTGCGGCTACCCGCGCGACGCCGCCGCGGCGCTGCTCGTCGAGCTCGACGGGCTCCGCGTCGGCATGGACGCGCAGACCGAGCGCATCGTCCAGGCGTGCCGGGACGCGGGCGCCCGCGAGGTGCGGACCGCGCGCGACGAGACGGAGCGTGCGCTCCTCTGGAAGGGGCGCAAGTCTGCCTTCGGCGCGTACGGGCGCGTCTCGCCCGCCTACATGGTGATGGACGGCGTCATCCCGAGGACGAAGCTCCCCTACGTGCTCCGCCGCGTGAACGAGATCGTCGCCGCCCACGGCCTCCGCGTCGGCAACGTCTTCCACGCGGGCGACGGCAACCTGCACCCGAACATCCTCTACGACCCGCGCAAGCCCGGCGACGAGGCGCGCGTCGTCGAGGCCGGCGCCCAGATCATGAGGGTCTGCGCCGAGGTCGGCGGCTCGATCTCCGGCGAGCATGGCATCGGCCTCGAGAAGATCGACTTCATGCCGTTGATCTTCTCCGCCGCGGACCTCGCGGTGATGCAGCGGCTCAAGAACGCCTTCAACCCCACCGGCCTCTGCAATCCCGGGAAGGTCTTCCCCACCAAGAAGTCGTGCGTCGAGGTGGGGCCGGTCGCCTACAAGCCCCACGCGATCGAGGAAACAGGCCTCGCGCAGCGCTTCTAGCGCGGGCCCGGCACTCCTCGTGCAGGACGCGCTGCTCGAACGGCTCCGCACGGCGGTCGGCTCCGCCAACGTCCTGACGGGCGTCGAGCTCTCGCCGTACGTCGTGGACGGCCGCACGCCCGAGGCCGCCGTTTTCCCCGGGTCGCTCGAGGAGGTCGCGATGGTGATCGGGCTCGCCGCCGAGTCCGACGTGCCCGTCGTGCCGTGGGGCGGCGGCACCGCGGCCTCGGTCGGGACGCCCGCCGCCCGGGCTGCCCTGGTGCTCGGCCTCCGCCGGCTCGCGCGGCTCGTCGAGCACGAGCCGGGCGACCTGACCGCGACGGTCGAGGCCGGCATGACGATCGCCGCGCTCCAGGCGGTACTCCGCGGCCGCGGCCAGTGGCTCTCGCTCGACCCGGCGGACGCCGAGCGCGCCACGCTCGGCGGCGTGCTCTCGGCCGACGCGTCGGGACCGCGGCGCCACCTCTACGGGACCGCGCGCGATCTCCTTATCGGCGTCACCGTCGTCACCGCCGACGCCGCGGTCGTCAAGGGCGGCGGCAAGGTGGTGAAGAACGTCGCGGGCTATGACCTGCCCAAGCTCTTCATCGGCTCGTACGGGACGCTCGGCGTGATCGTCGAGGCGACGCTGAAGCTCCGGCCTGTGCCCGAGGACGAGCGCCTCGTCGCCCTGCGCTTCGCCCGGCTGAAGGACGCGGCGGCGGCGGTCCGCGCACTGCTCGCGTCGGACCTGATCCCGAACGCGGTCGAGCTCCTCGATGCCACTGCAGCGACAGCGCTCGTCGCCGGGGTCGCGGGGGATGCGCCTGGGCTCGGAAAGACACTCGCCGGCGCACCCCCCGCGACCCCACCGCCGACCGGGGCACTCCTGGTCGTGGGGTTCGACGGGCTTCCGGAGCAGGTCGAGTGGCAGTGCGCCGAGCTCGCGCGGCTCGCGGCGCCGCACGGCGGCCGCGACGCTGCGCCGCTCGCCAGCGAGGCCTGGCCGCGGCTCGCCGCCGCAGCGCGGGCCGCCTTCCCCGTCGCGACCGCGATGATGGCCTTCGACGTCCTGCCGACGCAGGTCGCGGAGCTGATGGAGCAGGGCGCGGGCGTCGCGCGCGCGCGGGGGCTCCAGACGGCGTGGGCGGCGCACGCGGGCGTCGGCGCCGTCAGCGCCGCGCTCGTCGCCGCCGCGGAGCCTCGTGAGCCGGGTCCGGTCGCCGCGGTGCTCGGCGAGTGGCGCGAGATGGCGCGCGCCGGCGGCGGCCACGCGGCGCTCGAATGGGCGCCGCTCGCGGTGAAGTCCCAGGTCCAGGTCTGGGACGACCTGGGCGCGGCGGGCCGCATCATGCAGCGGATCAAGGCACAGCTCGATCCGAAGGGCATCCTGAACCCCGGCCGCTTCGTTGCGGGCATCTAGCGGTCATGGCCCGCCTCGCCGAGGACACGCGCGGAACGACGGCGGGACCGCTCGCCCTCCACGGGCTCTCCGTCGAGGGCGTGAACCAGTGCGTCCACTGCGGGCTCTGCCTCGCGTCCTGCCCGACGTTCGCCGAGCTCGGCACGGAGATGGATTCGCCGCGCGGGCGGATCTTCCTCATCAAGTCGCTCGCCGAGGGGCGCACGGCCCTCACGGACTCGACGGTCCAGCACCTCTCGCTCTGTCTCGACTGCCGCGCCTGCGAGACGGTCTGCCCCGCGGGCGTGCCCTACGGCCGGCTCATCGAGGCGGCGAAGGCGGAGATCGAGCGGGCGCGCCCAGGCTCGCCCGCGCGGCGTCTCTTCCGCTGGCTCAACTTCGGGATCCTGCTCGGCCATCCGAAGGCGCTCGCGCTCGCTGCCTCGGCGCTCAGGCTCTACCAGGTGAGCGGCCTCCAGTGGCTCGTCCGCCGGAGCGGTCTCCTGCGGCTCCTGCCGGGGACGCTCCCCGCGTGGGAGGCGCTCCTCCCATCGATGCCGTCCCGGCGCGAGCGCGCGCCGCTGCCACCGTACATCCCCGCGGAGGGCCCGCGACGCGCGCGCGTCGCGCTGCTCACGGGCTGCGTCCAGGCGGTCGTCTTCGGCGCCCAGAACCGGGCGACGGCGCGCGTGCTTGCGAAGAACGGCTGCGACGTCCTTGTCCCCGAAGGCCAGGGCTGCTGCGGCGCGCTCCACGCCCACGGCGGCGACCACGCACGGGCCCTCGCGCTGTCGCGGCGGACGATCGAGGCGTTCGAGGGCGCGCGCGCCGACGCCGTGATCGTCAACACCTCGGGCTGCGGCGCCCACATGAAGGGCTACGGCCAGCTGTTTTCTGCCGACCCCGCCTGGGCCGAGCGCGCCCGGCGCTTCGCCGCGTCGGTCCAGGACGTCGCCGAGTTCCTCGCCCGCACGCCGCTCGCCGGGCCCCTGCGCCCCGTCGCCATGACGGTGACCTACCACGACCCGTGTCACGTCGTGCACGGGCAGAAGCTCCGCAAGGAGCCGCGCCAGCTCCTCGCGCAGATCCCGGGGCTCACGGTCGTGGACCTCGCCGAATCGGACTGGTGCTGCGGCTCGGCCGGTATCTACAACCTCACCGAGCCCGAGATGGCCGGACGCCTCCTCGAACGGAAGGTCCGCCACGTCCTCGAGACCGGGGCCGAGGCGGTCGTCACCGCGAATCCGGGCTGCATTCTCCAGATCCAGGCCGGGCTCCGCGCGCGCGCCGCCGGCGTCCGCGTCCTGCACCTCGTCGAGCTGCTGGATCGGGCCTACGCGAGAAGCTCGTGACCGACCCCGCGGCCACGCCCCTTGAGCACAAGGCCCACGCGCCGCGCTCCATCGGCTGCTGGGTCGTGACGATCTCGGACACGAAGACGCCCGAGACCGACACGAGCGGCGCGGCGATCCGCGAGCTCCTCGGCGCCGCCGGCCACGGCGTCGTCGGGTCCACGGTCGTTCGCGATGAGCCCGCCGAGGTCCAGCGCGTCGTGAGCGAGGCGTGCCGCGACGAGCGGGTCCAGGCCGTGATTCTCACGGGCGGCACGGGGATCACGTCGCGCGACTCGACGTTCGAGGCCATCGAGGCCCTGCTCGACAAGCGCCTGCCCGGCTTCGGCGAGCTCTTCCGCATGCTCTCCTACCAGGAGGTGGGCGCGGCGGCCATGCTCTCGCGCGCGCAGATGGGGATCCACGCGCGGCGGATCGTCGTCTCGCTGCCGGGCTCGCCGAACGCCTGCCGCCTGGCCCTCGAAAAGCTCGTGATCCCCGAGCTCGGCCACCTCGTCCGCGAGGCGAGCCGGTAGGACGGGTATACTTTGGGGAGCCGGTCACTTTCAGGGAGGGTTTGGATGCCGAGTCTGCGACCGACCACGTTCATGGCCCTGCTCCTCGCCGCGGCGCTGGCCGCGGGCTGCGCGGGCGGTCCCGGCACGGACGCCAAGGCGATCAACTGGAAGGAGGGCGGCGGCGGGGGCGCGGCGCCCGAGCTCGTCAGGTTCAACACCGCACTCGCCGACCTGGCCGAGCGGCTCAAGCCGGGCCTCGTCCACGTGCGCGTCAACCGCGGGGCGCCGCGGGAGGAGCCGCGCGAGGAGCCGGGCGAGCAGCGCAGCACCGGCTCGGGGTTCGTCGTGGACCCCGCGGGGCTCATCGTCACGAACGCCCACGTCGTCGCCGGCGCCGAGCAGATCCAGGTCCGCCTCTCCGACGGCCGCCGGTTCCAGGGCAAGGTCGTCGGCCTCGACAACCGCGTGGACCTGGCGCTCCTCCGGATCGAGGGCGCGACGAAGCTCGAAGCCCTCCCCATCGGCGACTCGAACCGGCTTCGCGTCGGCGAGTTCGTGCTGGCGCTCGGCCACCCGTTCGGCCTCGAGCAGAGCGTGTCGCTCGGGATCGTGAGCCGCAAGGGCGCGCCGCTCACCGTGGCGGCGCCCGGGTTCGACTTCATCCAGACCGACGCCGCGATCAACCCCGGCAACTCGGGCGGGCCGCTCGTGAACATGGCGGGCGAGGTGGTCGGGATCAACAGCATGGCCGTGCGCAACGGCTCGATCGGGTTCGCGATCCCGGCGAACCTCGTGAAGCTCCTGCTCCCACAGCTCGCGACGAAGGGCAAGGTCCAGTGGGGTTGGCTCGGCGTCTCGATCGCCGAAGTCACCGAAGACGACCTCGACCGCCTGAAGCTGCGCGAGCCCCGCGGCGTGCTCGTGCGCGCGGTGATGCCCGGCGAGCCGGCCGACCAGGGCGGGGTCCGCGCCGACGACGTGATCGTCGGCATCGACGGCACCGCGCTCGACGGCCCGCGCGACCTCCAGCGCCTCGTGTCCTCCATGGCGGTCGGCAAGAAGGTCCGGGTGGCGCTGCTGCGCGCCGGGCGCGAGACCGAGGTGGAGGTGACGATCGGCCTCTACCGCGAGCCGCCGGGGCCGCGCGTGGTCCCGCCGCGGGTCGGGCCACCGCGCCGGCCGCCGGGCCGGCCCGAGATACCGGGGCCCGAGGCCCCGAAGCCCGAGCCGCCGAAGTAGCCCTAGATTACGTCCTGCGGCTCGCCCTGCTACGCGCGCGCCCGGGGTACGGCGAGCGCGGCGAGGGTCGCGCGCGCCCACGGCTCGTCGAGCCGCGGCGCCGGCTCGTAGCGGATCGCGCCGGTGATCCGCATCCCGCCCTCCCAGTCGGCGGCCGCATCCTCGAGCACCTCCTCGACCCCGAGGAGGAAATAGCCGAGCTCGAGTCCGCCGCCGGCCTCGACCGGGAGCGGCCCGTCCACGGCGGCGAGCTTCGCGTACACCGTCGCGTCGGGCTCGACCAGCACGAGCGTCCCCTTCTGCCGCTCGGCGAGGTTCCGGGCGCTCCGGCTCCGCGCGCCGATCACCAGGCCCACCGTGCGCGCGTCGTAGGCGCGCAGCTCGAGATACGAGAGGAGCATCGGGTGCGGCCGCCCGTCGCGGTCCACGGTGACGAAGGGGAGCGCCACGCCGAGGCGCCGCGCGAGGTCGCGCTGGGAGAGGCGCTCGACGAGCGCCGGCGGGAGTGCCGCGCCGAGCGAGCGGGTCATCGCGGCTAGTAACCGCGGGCGCGGTCGATGACCTGCAGCAACGGCTCGCCGCGCGCGAAGCGGCGAAGGTTCTCGACGAAGAGCTCGGCGACGAAGGCGTCGCGCGCCGGGTGGAGGCCGCCGACGTGCGGGAAGATCACGATGCCCTCCGTGCTCCAGAGTGCCGACTCCGGCGGGAGGGGCTCCGTGGTGAACACGTCGAGGACCGCCCCCGCGATGCGCTTGGCCCGTACCGCCTCGACGAGGTCGCCGTCCACGACGAGATCGCCGCGCGCGAAGTTCAGGAGGTACGCCGTCGGCTTCATGCGCCCGAGGCGCTGCGCGTTCATGAACCCGCGCGTCTCGGCGGTGGAGGGGAGCAGGATCAGCACGTAGTCCGCCGCCGCGAGGACCGCGTCGGTGCCCTCGGGCCCGTGCACCCGCTCGACGCCCGGGATCGCGGCGGGCCGGCGCTTCGTGCCGATCACGCGCATCTCGAGCGCCGCGGCCTTCCGCGCCACCTCGGCGCCGATCGCGCCGAGCCCGAGGATGCCGAGCGTCTTGCCGGCGAGCGTGTCGTTCACGCGCCGGCGCCAGCGGCGCTCCCGCTGGTCGAGGACGATCCCGTCGAGGTGCTTCGCGAGGAGGAAGAGCGCCGCGAGGATGTGCTCGGGCATCGGCAGGCGATGCGTCCCGCGCGCGCAGGTCAGCACGGCGCTCGCGGGCAGGTTGGGCGAGGCGAGCCAGTGCTCGACGCCGCCCGTCAGGGACTGGATCCACACGAGCCGCGGCGCTCGGGCCGCCAGGCGCATCGGCGGCCGCCAGGCCAGGAGCGCCTCGGCGCGCGCGAGGGCGCCGTCGCCGGGGTCGTCCTTCGGGTGGGCCGTGATGAACTCGAACGCGGGCGCGAGCCCGGCGGCCGTGGCGGCCGCCACGTAGGGTCCGGGCTCTTCACTCCAGAGGAGGATCGGGCGCGGCGTGCTCAGCCGCCGGCCTTGGCGGACGGCACGGCGGCCGCGGGCTCGCGGCGGCCGTCGGGAGCGATCTCGCACGCACCGCCCGCGCCGTCCATGTGGATCGAGAGATCCTTGATCGTGGGCGACGTGCCGCAGAGCGGGCACTTCGGGTCACGGCGGAGCTTCACCTCGCGGAACCGCATGCCGAGGGCGTCGTAGGTGAGGAGCCGCCCGACGAGGGGCTCGCCGATCCCGAGCAGGAGCTTGACGACCTCCGTCGCCTGCACCAGCCCGACCACTCCTGGGAGCACGCCCAGGACGCCGGCCTCGCTTCAGGACGGGACGAGGCCGGGCGGGGGCGGCGTCGGGTAGAGGCAGCGGTAGCAGGGGCCCTCGTTCGGCGCGAAGACCGTCGCCATGCCCTCGAACTGGAAGATCGAGCCGTGGACGTTGGTCTTGCCCGCGAGGAAGCACGCGTCGTTCACGAGGTAGCGAGTCTCGAAGTTGTCCGAGCCGTCGACGATGAGGTCGTAGTCCTTGATGACGTCCATGACGTTGTCGACGGTGATGCGCATCGGGAGCGGGATCACGTTGACGTCCGGGTTGAGCGCCTTCAGCGTGCGCGTGCCCGACTCGACCTTGGGGCGGCCGATGTCGGCCGTCGTGTGGAGGATCTGCCGCTGGAGGTTCGTGATGTCCACCGCGTCGCCGTCCATGAGGCCGAGCGTGCCGACGCCGGCCGCGGCGAGGTAGAGCGCCGTCGGCGAGCCGAGGCCGCCCGCCCCGATCAGCAGCACCTTCGAGCGGAGGAGCTTGCGCTGCCCCTTGTCGCCGACCTGCGGCAGGAGGAAGTGCCGGCTGTAGCGCTGGATCTGGTCGGCGTTCATCGGGACGTCCTTCACGATGGGCAGCCCCGACTGCGCCCACTTCTGGAACCCGCCCTGCAGGTTGATGACGGTCTGGAAGCCGAGCTCCTTGAGCGCCTTCGCGGCGAGGATGGAGCGCAGGCCCGTCTGGCAGTAGAGGACGATCGGCGTCTTCGGATCGGTGACGGCGGTGCCGATCCTGAACTCGAGGAAGCCGCGGCTGATGTTCGCCGCCGCCTCGAGGTGCCCGTCGCGGTACTCGTCGGGGTCCCGGACGTCGATGACCACGACGTTCTCGCCCGACTTCAGGCGGCGCTGGAGATCCGCGGGCCCCTCCTCGGGGACGATCTGCCGGGCCTCCGCGAGCATTTCTTTCAGGGTCTTCATGGCTCGTTGCTACCCCTGCTATACTCTCAAAAATCCATGACGAATTCCATCAAGGGCATCGTGCTCGCGGGCGGCTCGGGCACGCGCCTCTACCCCTCGACCCTGGCGACGAGCAAGCAGCTCGTCCCCGTCTACAACAAGCCGATGATCTACTACCCCCTGTCTTCGCTGATGCTCGCGGGGATCCGGAAGATTCTCGTCATCACGAGCCCGCAGGACCATGGCGCCTTCCAGCGCCTCCTCCGCGACGGGAGCCACGTGGGCCTCCAGGTCGAGTACGAGGTCCAGCCGAAGCCGGAGGGCATCGCGCAGGCGTTTCTCATCGCCCGGCGCTTCATCGGCGGCGACCGCGTCGCGCTGGCGCTCGGCGACAACCTGTTCTACGGCCACGGGTTTCCCGAGTCCCTGAAGCGGGCCGCCGAGCGGACGCGCGGCGCGACGGTGTTCGCCTACTGGGTGCGCGATCCCGAGCGTTACGGCGTCGTCGAGTTCGACGCGGCGGGCAAGGCGGTCGGCCTCGAGGAGAAGCCCGCGAAGCCGCGCTCGTCCTACGCCGTCACCGGCCTCTACTTCTACGACAACCAGGTCGTCGAGATCGCGGCGGGGCTCAGGCCGTCGGCGCGCGGGGAGCTCGAGATCACCGACGTGAACGCGGCCTACCTCCGCCGCGGGCAGCTCCAGGTCGAGAAGCTCGGCCGCGGCATCGCGTGGCTCGACACGGGGACCCACGAGGCGCTGCTGCAGGCCTCGACGTTCATCCAGACGATCGAGGAGCGGCAGGGGCTGATGGTCGCGTGCGTCGAGGAGATCGCGTACCGCATGGGCTACATCGGCGCGGACGACGTCGTGCGCATCGGCCGGTCGATGAAGGACAACTCGTACGGCCGGTATCTGTTGCGCCTGGTCGAGTCCGAGCCGTAAGATCGGAGCCGCCGATGGAGCTCACCCCCGACGCGAAGCGCGCCTTCCACGTCCAGGCCTACGGGCCCGCGCCGTCCATCGACGGCGTCGAGCTGATCGAGCTCCGGCGCCACCACGACGACGGCGGCTCGATGACGGAGCTCGCGCGCCTCGCCGACGGCCGGCCGCAGGCCCTCGCCGGCTTCACGCTGCGGCAGGTCAACTACAGCGAGGTCGAGCCGGGCGCGATCAAGGCGTTCCACCTCCACCTCCGGCAGACCGACGTCTGGTTCGTGCCGCCCGGCGACCGCATGCTCGTGGTCCTGGTGGACGTGCGGAAGGGCTCCAGGACGGAGGGGACGAAGCTCCGGCTCATGCTCGGTGACGGCACGGCGCGGATGCTGCGCATCCCGCCGGGCGTCGCCCACGGGGTGCGCAACCTCGCGACCGCGACGGGCCGCGTCGTCTACTTCACGGACGTCCACTTCTCTCCGGAGCCCGCCGCGTGCGACGAGGGCCGCCTGCCCTGGGACTACGCCGGCCGTGAAATCTGGGAAGTCGTCCGCGGGTAGGGGCGATGCCGATTGACTGCGCCTCACGTCGTTCTCGGTCGTCGCCGATCCTCGCGTACAACCGCGTACGCTCCGGTCGGCTCCTCCCGCGGGCCTCGTGATGCTCGTCATTCGGCATCGCCGAGGGCGCCGTGCCGCGGATGGCTCGGTCGGTCGAGCCGACGCGCGGGTAGGCGCGTGAGGCTCCTCGTCACCGGCGGCGCGGGCTTCATCGGCTCCAACTTCGTCCGGCACGTCCTCGCGGCCCACCCCGAGGACTCGGTCGTCAACCTCGACAAGCTCACGTACGCCGGGAACCCGGCGAACCTCGAGGACGTCGCGCGCGACCCGCGCTACAGCTTCGTCCAGGGCGACATCTGCGACGGCAAGCTCGTCCGCGACGTGGCCAAGGGCGTGGACGCCGTGGTGAACATGGCGGCGTCGACTCACGTCGATCGCTCGCTCATGGAGCCTGACGAGTTCCTCCGCACCGACGTCTTCGGCGTCTTCACGCTGCTCGAGGCCGTCAAGGATCTCAAGATCCCGCGCCTGCTCCACATCTCGACGGACGAGGTCTACGGCAGCGTCGCCCACGGCTCGTCGCGCGAGAGCGATCCCGTGCGGCCGTCGAACCCGTACTCGGCGTCGAAGGCGGGCGGCGATCTCCTGGCGCTCGCGTACTGGCAGACCCACAAGCTCCCCGTCGTCATCACGCGCTCGTCCAACAACTTCGGGCCGTACCAGTACCCGGAGAAGGTGATCCCGCTGTTCATCACCAACGCGCTCGAGGACCGGGCGCTGCCGCTCTACGGCGACGGCCGGAACGTGCGCGACTGGCTCTACGTCCTGGACAACTGCACGGCGATCGACCTCGTCCTCCGCAAGGGGAAGGACGGCGAGGTCTACAACATCGGCGGCGGCCACGAGGTCGAGAACATCGTGCTCACGCGCCAGATCCTGAAGCTCGCCGGGAAGCCGGAGACGCTGATCCAGCCGGTGAAGGACCGGCTGGGCCACGACCGGCGCTACTCGCTGGACTCCAAGAAGGTCCAGCAGCTCGGCTGGGCGCCGAAGCACAAGTTCGGCGACGCGCTCGCGGCGACGGTGGCGTGGTACCGCGAGCGCGAGGCGTGGTGGCGGCCGCTCAAGTCGGGCGAGTTCCGCGCGTACTACGAGAAGCAGTACGGCGCGCGATGAAGCCACGCGCACCTTTCGCAGGCCACTCGCGATCGCCGCGGGCTCGCGGTCCCCGCTCCAAATGATCCGGCGCGTGCCCGCCGCCCTGGCCCTGGTCCTGCTCCTGCCCGCCCTCGCGGCGCCGGCGCCGGCGCCCGGCGAGCGCCGCCCCGACCCGCGCGGCCTCCCCGCGCTTCCCTCGTACGTCCAGCGGGTCGAGCCGGCGATCGTCGCGCTCGACGTCCGGAACGCGCCGGGCGCCCCCTCGTCCTCGCGCCTCGGGAAGGAGCGCTTCGGCAGCGGCGTCATCTTCGACGCGCGCGGCTACGCGGTCACCGTGAGCTACCTCCTCCTCGACGCCATCGCCATCGAGGCGCGGCTCCGCGACGGCCGCAAGGTGGCCGCGCGGGTGGTCGGGCTCGACCTCGACACAGGCCTCGGCGTCGTGAAGCTCGAGGGCGCCGGGCCGTGGCCCGCGGCGGCGCTCGGCCGGTCCACGGACGTCGTCGTCGGCGCCCGCACCGCGACGGTCGGCCTGGACGAGGAGAACGCCCTCGTCCAGGTGCCGGGCGCCGTCCACGCGATCCGGCGCTTCTCGGCCTACTGGGAGTACATGCTCGACCGCGCGCTCATCGTGACGCCGGCGAGCCCGCAGTGGGGCGGCAGCGCGGTCGTCAACGACCGGGGCGAGGTGATCGGCATCGCCTCGCTCAGGCTCGGCGAGGCGCCGCACGTGAACCTCGCGATCCCGATCGAGACGTTCCTGCCCGTGAAGGACGAGCTGATCGCGGCCGGCCGCGTCGCGAGCCGCCCGCCGCGGCCGTGGCTCGGCGTCTACACGGTGGACGTGGAGGACGGCCTCGTCGTCCGCGACCTCTCGCCGGTCGGGCCCGCGGCGCGCGCGGGCTTCCAGAAGGGCGACCGGATCCTGCGCGTGGACGGCGTGGCCGTCGGCTCGCAGGAGGAGTTCTACGCGCGGCTCTGGACGCGGCGCGCGGGTGACGTCATCGAGGTCGCGGTCCGGCGCAACGGCGGGGTGCGGGTGATCCCCGTGACCTCGATCGACCGCCACACGCTCTACCGCGTCGGGGAGTGACCGGGTGAAGGGCGTGGCCGACACCTACGAGGGGCGCGGGCTCATCGCGGACCCGATCCACCAGTACATCCTCTACACGCGCCCGCGCGGGATCCCGGGCGAGGCGACCGAGCAGGACCTGATCGACACGCCCTGGGTGCAGCGCCTGCGCCGCGTGCCGCAGCTCCAGTCGGCGCGCTGGGTGTACCCCTCGGCCGAGCACAGCCGCTTCCAGCATTCGCTCGGCGCGATGCACCTCGCGGGTCGCTTCGCGCAGCAGCTCTACCCCTCGCTCCGCGCAATCTTCGCCGACACGCCGTCGGGCCCGCTGATCGAGGAGCTCCTGCGCGTGGCGGGCCTGCTCCACGACGTGGGCCACGGCCCCTTCGGCCACTTCTTCGACGACAACTTCCTCGTGGACTACGACCTCACGCACGAGCTGGTCGGCCAGCGCATCATCCGCGAGGAGCTCGCCGACGTCATCCGGAGCCTCCGGCGGAGCCCGACCGGGGCGTTCGGCGCCGGCGAGGCGATCGACCCGGAGTGGATCTGCTACCTGATGGGGAAGACCTACACGCAGCCCCTCGAGTCGCATCCGCGGTGGCTCGCGTTCCTGAAGCCGCTCCTCTCGGGCGTCTTCACCGCCGACAACATGGACTACGTCCTGCGCGACTCGTACATGTGCGGCGTCGCGATCGGCCCGATTGACATCGAGCGGATCATCTATTACTCGTTCTTCTCCGAGAAGGGGCTCACGCTCGACCGCAGCGGCCTCCAGGCGTTCACGATGTTCCTCAATGCGCGCTTCTACATGTACACGAACGTCTACTACCACCGCACGACGCGGGGGATCGACCTCCACCTGAAGGAGATCTTCCGCCCGACGATGCTGATCGCGTTCCCCTATGATCTCCGCAAGGAGCTCCATCCTTATCTTCATCTCACCGAATGGACGCTGCTCGAGGAGGTGGGACGCTGGCACGATGCCGAGGAACCCGCGAAGCGGGAGTTGGGCCTCGAGTGGCGGCACATCCTCGACCGCAGGCTCAAGTGGCGGATGTCGGGCGAGGAGATCCTCGACCAGTTCGAGGCGCGCAAGGGCCAGGCCTTCCTCGACGCCGAGACCGTGAAGCGCCGCGTGCGCATCTACCTCTCGAAGGCGGGGCTCGGCAACTTTCCCTTCGAGATCGATATGGCGCTCCAGGACCCCCGTCCGCTGAACCCGCTCAAGATGGGGGACCGCCAGATCTACGTGTACGACTCCTCCACGAAACGCGTGTCCGAGGAGCCGCTGACCGAGATCCTCAAGTACCTGCCCGGGAAGGTCGCCCAGTGCCGGATCTTCGCGAAGAGTCATGAGCACGACGCCGAGCTGGCGCAGGCGCTCCGGCGCGCGCTGAACGAAGAGCCCCCGGCGATCGCGACGAACGTCTAGCGGTAGCGGACCGGGTCCGTCAGGCCGGCTTCCGCGAAGCCCTTCAGTCTCAGCGCGCACGAGTCGCAGCGCCCGCACGCGCCCTCGGGCGCCGGGTCGTAGCAGGAGAGGGTGAGTCCGTAGTCCACGCCGAGCTCGAGCCCCCGCTGGATGATCTGGGCCTTCGTCATGTGGATGAGCGGCGTGTGCACGGTGAGGCGCTGACGGCCCTCGACGCCGGCCTTCGTCGCGAGGTCAGCCATCCGCCGGAACGCTTCGATGTACTCGGGGCGGCAGTCGGGATACCCCGAGTAATCGTAGAAATTCACGCCGATGAAGATGTCGCTCGACCCGAGCGTCTCGGCCCACGCGAGCGCCACGGCCAGGAAGATGGTGTTGCGCGCGGGCACGTACGTGACCGGGATCTCCCGCGCCATCGTCTCGGGGGCGCGGCCCTTGGGCACGGGGAGGTCACCCGTCAGCGCGGAGCCGCCGAAGCGGCGCAGGTCGAACACGACGACCTCGTGGCCGGCGACGCCGAGCGCGGCGGCCACGCGGCGCGCCGCCGCGAGCTCGGCCTCGTGGCGCTGGCCGTAGCCGAAGCTGAGCGCGTAGACCTGGAAGCCCACGGACTTCGCGATGGCGAGCGTGGTCGTGGAGTCCACGCCGCCGCTCAGGAGCACGACGGCTTTCCGGGGCTCGGGCATGGTGGCGCTCCATAGTATGATCGAACGGCGATGAGCTGGCGATTCCTCACCTGCGCCGCCCTGTTCGTCACGTGCCTCCTGACGGCCAACACGATCGCGACCAAGCTCGTCACGGTCGGCGGGATCGTCCTGACGGCGGGTGTCGTGATCTTCCCGCTCTCGTACGTTCTCGGCGACGTCCTCACCGAGGTGTGGGGATACGCCGCGTCCCGGCGCGTGATCTGGCTCGGCTTCGCGTGCAACGCGCTCATGGTGGGCGCGGTCTGGCTCGGCGGCGAGATCCCGGCGGCGCCCTTCTGGAAGGGCCAGGCGGCGTACGACGAGATCCTCGGCCAGACGCCGCGCATCCTGGCCGCCTCGTTCGCCGGCTACCTCGCGGGCGAGTTTGCCAACTCGTTCGTGCTCGCGAAGATGAAGATCGCGACGAAGGGGCGCTGGCTCTGGACGCGGACGATCGGCTCGACGCTCATCGGCCAGGCGCTCGACACCGCGATCTTCGTCACGCTCGCGTTCGCCGGCACCGTGCCGGGCGCCGTGCTGGCGGGGATCGTCGCCGGCCAGTGGGCGGTAAAGGTCGCGTACGAGGCGGCGGCGACGCCGCTCACCTACGCGGCGGTCGCCTGGCTCAAGGCCAGCGAGCGCGTGGACGCCTACGACTACGACACGGACTTCAACCCGTTGCGGCTCTAGGAAGGGCGAGGCGATGGAGAAGTTCCGCGGCGTCGACTACTACGGGATCGAGGACCTCCTCTCCGAGGAAGAGCGGATGATCCGCGACGCGGTCCGCGACTGGGTCGAGGCGGAGTTCCTCCCGGTCGTGACGGAGCACCACCGCGCGGGCACGTTCCCGACGGCGCTCATCTCGAAGCTCGGCGAGATCGGCGTGTTCGGTGCGACGCTCAAGGGCTACGGCTGCGCCGGGCTCAACAATGTCGCCTACGGGCTCATCATGCAGGAGCTCGAGCGGGGCGACTCGGGGCTCCGGTCGGCCGCGTCGGTCCAGTCGGGCCTCGTCATGTATCCGATCCACGCCTACGGCTCCGACGCACAGAAGGATAAATGGCTGCCGGCGCTCGCCAAGGGCGAGAAGGTCGGCTGCTTCGGCCTCACCGAGCCCGACCACGGCTCTGACCCGGGCGCCATGAAGACGCGCGCCCGGCGCCGCGGCGACGGGTACGTCCTCAACGGCACGAAGCTCTGGATCACGAATGGTTCGATTGCCGATGTCGCAGTTGTCTGGGCAAAAGGGGATGACAATGAGATCCACGGGTACCTGGTCGAACGAGGAACCCCGGGATTCTCGACGCTCGATATTTACGGCAAGTTCTCGATGCGCGCGTCGATCACCTCCGAGCTCAGCTTCCAGGACTGCAAGATCCCGCTCGAGAACGAGCTGCCGAACGTGAAGGGGCTGCGCGGCCCGCTCGGCTGCCTCGATCAGGCGCGCTACGGCATCGCGTGGGGGGCGGTCGGCGCGGCGATGGCGTGCTACGACTGGGCGCTCCAGTACGCCCAGCAGCGCGTCCAGTTCGCCAAGCCGATCGCCTCGTTCCAGCTGGTCCAGCAGAAGCTCGTCTGGATGCTCACCGAGATCACCAAGGCGCAGTTCCTGTGCCTGCAGCTCGGCCGGCTGAAAGACGCGGGGAAGGTCCGGGCGCAGCAGGTCTCGATGGCCAAGATGAACAACGTGCAGATGGCGCTCGACACGGCGCGGCTGGCACGCGACATCCTGGGCGCGGCCGGGATCGTGGACGAGCACCCGGTGATCCGGCACATGCTGAACCTCGAGACCGTGAACACCTACGAGGGCACGCACGACATCCACACGCTGATCATCGGCCGCGACATCACCGGCCTCGACGCGTTCGGGGCCTGAGCAGGCCATGGCGACCGCCGGGAAGGTGCTGGTCGTGGACGACGAGCCCGACGTCCGCGACGTGGTCGGCGAGTTCCTTCGCGAGGATGGCTTCGAGGTCGTCGAGGCGGGGAACGGCCTCGAGGCCCTGCTCCAGGTCAAGCGCGTGCATCCCGACGCCGTGGTGCTCGACCTCATGATGCCGCGCCTCGGCGGGCTCGACGCGATCAAGCGGATCCACGCCTTCGATCGGAAGATCCGCATCCTCGTCATCACCGGCGTCCTGGACGCGGAGCTCCACCGGCGGGCCCGCGC
>DATFVL010000115.1 GCA_035260325.1 Candidatus Methylomirabilota bacterium
CTGAAGCACCGCGCTCTCCCGGTAGGGCCCGAGCTGGAAGTCGTGACAGAACTGGTAGATGACGCGGATCGACCCCGCCGGCTCCGCCTCGGGGACGACCGCGTGGAGGAGGGACGTCTCGAAGAGGACGTAGCCGTCGTCCGAGCTCGTGATGGTGTCCTGAGCCCCGTCGTCGACCTGGGCGACATCGCGCCTCCGGTCCTCGAGCATCCGGCGGTGGCTGCCTGGGCTGACGCGGAGGCGTGGCCGAGGGGCGGAGCCCGTGGTGGGATAGAAGATGAGCTTGTGCACCGGCGGCAGGTTGCCCGTGACCGCGCCGCCGTAGACGTGGGTGTCGCGGTGCCAGTCCATGTAGCTCTTGCCCGGAAAGACGCGGCGGAGCTGGATGTGGGCCAGGACGAGGTCGAGACCGGAGACCCGCTTGAGGAGCGCCGGGACGTCGCTCTCGAAGAGCACGTCCACGAATGCCGCGTCGTACGCGTGCACGTTCGGGCGGAGATCCTCCGTGTGCCGGTACTTCTGCTCCCACGTGAACCCCGGGCGCGGATCGCCCGCGTGGAGCCTCGCCATCGTCGCGTTCAAGCGCGCCAGCGCCGGGCCGGTCCGGAACACGCCCTTCAGATACCCGTCGAGATAGTACGCTTGGGCCACGTGGGCGGGGGCGGGCGGCCGCGGGCGTGGTGGCTCGACGAACCTCCGGAGGAGCTTCATGACCGGGTACAATACTCCATCCTCGGGCCGCGCGAAAATCGCGCAGGGCTGCCGGCGCGACCTCGTCCGCCCCGCGGCAGGGAGTGACCCGAGTGGCGACGAAGATGACGGAGCCCCCATACGCGCTGGCCGATCTCGGCGATCGCCGGGTCCTCGCGGTCGCCGGCCGCGAGTACGTCACGCGCTACAGCGCGCGTGTGGTCCAGATGCTGATCGATCGGAAGGGCGTCCAGCGCACGCCGCCGTATCTCACGTACAAGGAGACGCGCGGGCCGCGCTTCCTCCGTCCCGTCTTCGCCCACCTGCGCCGTCGGGGCGTGGGGGACCTCAGGGTCCTCGAGGTCGGATGCTCGTTCGGCCATTTGACGGAGTACGCGGCGGAGCAGGACGCGGTGCGGGAGCTCGTGACCTTCGACACCGATCCCGCCTTCGTGGCGATCGTGCGTGCCAAGGTCACCGAGCTCGGTCTCACCAAGGTCCGGGAGGCCGCGCTCTTCTCGAACGACGAGACGCGGCGGCTGCCCTGGGCCGACGGCGGGTTCGACCTCGTGCTCGCGGTCGGCGTCGTGGAGCACCTGCCGGCGCGGAGCCGCCGCGCGCAGGTGGACGAGTACTACCGCGTGCTCGCGCCGCGGGGGCACATCGCGATCCTCGACACGCCGAACCGGTGGTTCCCGCTCGAGACGCACTCGGTCGGGCTCCCCCTCGTCCAGTGGCTGCCGCCGCGCGTCGCGTACGCGTACGCGCGCGCCTGCCGGCCTGGAGCGTATCGGACGGTGCCCTACGAGGAGTTCGTCGCCGACGGCACCGGCTGGCGGAACGCGACGCTCGCCGACTGCCTGCCGTCCTCGGGCCGGCGGGGCCTCGCCGACGTCACCGAGGAGGCGGGCTACGGCTGGCGCTTCTTCCGCGATACCGCCCGTTCGCGAACACGGCGGTCGCTGCTGCCGCTCTTCGGCGTGGCGTGCGCGACGCTCGCCGCGGCGGGCCTGCCGCCGTCGCTCGCCCTCCCGTACCTGAACCTCCTGTTCCAGAAGTCCGCCGCGCCGCCGGCCCCGTGAGCGCCCCCCCGGTCTCGGTGCTCATGGCCGTGCGCGACGGCGCGCCGTGGGTGGCCGACGCCGTGCGCAGCGTGCTCGCCCAGACGGCGGGCGACCTCGAGCTGATCGTCATCGACGACGGCTCGACCGACGCGACGCCCGAGATTCTCGGACGGGTGAGCGACCCGCGCCTTCGCGTCCTGCGCCAGGCGCGCCTCGGGCTCACGCTCTCGCTCAACCGGGCCCTCGGCCTCGCGCGCGGCGCACTGGTCGCACGGCTCGACGCCGACGACGTCGCACTCCCAGAGCGCTTCGCGCGTCAGCGCGCCTTCCTCGCCGCGCATCCCGACATCGGCCTGCTCGGCACGGGGGCGCGCGAGGTGGACGCGGCGGGACATGAGGTGGCGCTCGTGGTCCCGCCAGCGGACGACGCGACGATCCGCCGGGCGCTCATCCGGCGGAACCCGTTCGTGCACTCCTCGGTGATGGCGCGGCGCGAGGCCGTCCTCCGCGCGGGCGGCTACGACGCGACGCTACCGGTCGCGCAGGACTACGACCTCTGGATGCGGCTGGCCCCGGTCACACGGCTCGCGAACCTCCCGGAGCCTCTCGTCGTGCGCCGCCTCGTGCCCGGGCGGGTCTCGGCGGCGCGCGACGGCGACCGGCTCCGCGCCGAGGCGCGCGTGCGCTGGCGAGCCGTGCGGGGCGGCGCGTACCCGCCCTGGGACGCGGTCTTCGCGCTGCGGCCGCTGCTGGCGCTGGCGCTGCCGCCCGGCCTCCGGCGCGCCCTGCGGCGCGCCCGGCAGTGAGGGGGGATCGCGGGGCGGCGATGGTAGTATGAACGCGTGCGTATCCTCATCACCGGCATCACCGGCTTCGTCGGGAGCCATCTCGCCGAGCTGGCGCTCGCCCGCGGCGTCGACGTCATCGGGTCGTTGCGCTGGCGCAGCAAGACCGAGCACATCGAGCACATCCGCGACCGGCTGATGCTGGTCGAGTCCGATCTGCGCGACCTCCTTTCCGTGCGGACGGTGCTCGAGCAGGCGCGGCCGGACTGGATCATCCACCTCGCCGCGCAGAGCTTCGTCCACGCGTCGTGGTCCACGCCGGTCGAGACGTTTACCACGAACGTCGTCAGCCAGATGAACCTCTTCGAGGCCATGCGCCAGCTCGGCTCGAAGGCGCGCTTCCTCGTGATCGGCTCGAGCGAGGAGTACGGGCTCGTGCACCCCGACGAGCTGCCGATCCGCGAGACGAACTCGCTCCGCCCGCTCTCGCCCTACGCCGTGAGCAAGGTCGCCCAGGACCTGATGGGCTGGCAGTACTTCAAGAGTTACGGCATGCACATCGTGCGCGCGCGCGCGTTTAATCACAGCGGGCCCCGTAGAGGAGATACCTTCGCGACGTCGAAC
>DATFVL010000116.1 GCA_035260325.1 Candidatus Methylomirabilota bacterium
CCTCGTCCACCGGCTCACGACCCCGCGCCTGGTCACGGTCATCGAGCGCGATCCCGTCATTCTGGATATCGCGCGGCGCTGGTTCGGGCTCGCCGACCTCGGCCCGATGGAGTTCTACTGCGGCGACGCCGAGACGGTGGCCGCGGCGCTGCGGGACGCCGGCCGGCGCTTCGACTTCGTGATGGAGGACGCCGCCTACGCCGACCTGGAGCGCTCGCGTCCGGTGGTGGAGGCGCTGGTGCCGCTGGTGGCGGACGAGGGCACGCTCGTCGTCAACCGCCATCGCCGCGGCGACGCCGGCGCGCTCGTGCGGATCCTTCGCCGGTGCTTCGAGTCCGTCCGCACACAGCGCGTACGCCGCGAAGGCGAGAACGTCCTCATCTACGCCTCACAGCCCCGCACGACCTGATCTGCCCGCCGACGCGCCGCGAGCGCGCGAGCGGGGCCCGGGTTGCCCCCGCGAGACCCGTGTTTCGGGCATTGCGTCGGACCCGGCTGGGAATCGGTGCACGATGACAGGCGCGCCGTAGCGTCGATTTGCGTGGTCGAGTGGGGGCGACCCGGGCCCCGCTCGCGCGCTCGCAACGACGGCCGCCGACGCGATCAGGCCGTGGGCAGCTTCTTGTAGCGCAGTCGGTGGGGCCGTTCCGCCTCCGCGCCGAGGCGCCTCTTGCGGTCGGCCTCGTAGTCGGCGTAGTTGCCCTCGAACCACACCACCCGCCCCTCGTCCTCGAACGCGAGCATATGCGTGGCGATCCGGTCGAGGAACCAGCGGTCATGGCTGATGATGACGGCGCAACCGGCGAAGTCGAGCAGCGCGTCCTCGAGGGCGCGCAGCGTGTCGACGTCGAGGTCGTTGGTGGGCTCGTCAAGCAGCAGCACGTTGCCCCCGGCGGTGAGCACCTTGGCGAGGTGCAGGCGGTTGCGCTCGCCGCCCGACAGCTCGCCCACCCGCTTCTGCTGGTCGCTGCCCTTGAAGTTGAACGACGCGACGTAGGCGCGTGACTGCATCGTGCGGCCGGCGACGTTCATGAGATCCAGGCCGCCGGAGATCTCCTCCCACACCGTCTTCTTGCCCTCGAGTGCGTCGCGGCTCTGATCGACGTAGGCGAGCTTCACGGTCTCGCCGACGCGGAGCGTGCCCTTGTCCGGCGTCTCCTGGCCCACGATCATGCGGAACAGGGTCGTCTTGCCGGCGCCGTTCGGCCCGATGACGCCGACGATGCCGCCGCGCGGAAGCTTGAAGCCGAGGTCGTCGATCAGGACGCGGTCGCCGTAGCCCTTGCCGACGTGGTCCGCCTCGACGACGAGGTCGCCGAGCCGCGGGCCGGGCGGAATGCTGATCTCGAGCGTCTCCGCGCGCTTTTCGTTCGACTCCTGCAGCAGCGCGTCGTAGGCGGCGAGCCGCGCCTTGCTCTTGGCCTGGCGCGCACGCGGCGACATCTGGACCCACTCGAGCTCGCGGGCCAGCGTACGCTGGCGCGCGGCGTCGGCCTTCTCCTCCTGCTTGAGCCGCTGCTCCTTCTGCTCGAGCCAGGAGGTGTAGTTGCCCTCCCACGGGATGCCGTGGCCGCGGTCGAGCTCGAGGATCCACTTCGCGACGTTGTCGAGGAAGTAGCGGTCGTGCGTGATGGCGACGACGGTGCCCGGGTACTCGTCGAGGAAGCGCTCGAGCCACGCCACCGACTCGGCGTCGAGATGGTTCGTGGGCTCGTCGAGCAGCAGCATGTCGGGCCGCGACAGCAGCAGCCGGCAGAGGGCGACGCGGCGCCGCTCGCCGCCGGAGATCTTCGCCACATCCGCGTCGCCCGGCGGCACGCGGAGCGCGTCCATCGCCATCTCCACCGTGCGATCCAGATCCCACGCGTTCGCCGCGTCGATCTTGTCTTGCAGCCGCGCCTGCTCCTCGAGCAGCTTCTCCATCTCGGTGTCCGACAGCGGCTCACCGAGCTTCGCCGAGACCTCCTCGAACCGCGTGAGGATCGCGCGCGTCTCGGCCACGCCCTCCTCGACGTTGCCACGCACGTCCTTCGTGGGATCGAGCTGCGGCTCCTGCGGCAGGTAGCCGATGCGCAGGCCGTCGGCGGCAAACGCCTCCCCGAGGAAATCCTTGTCGACGCCGGCCATGATGCGGAGCAGCGACGACTTGCCGGCGCCGTTGGCGCCGAGCACCCCGATCTTCGCCCCGTGGAAGAACGAGAGATAGATGCCGCGCAGGATCTCCCGCTTGGGCGGGACGACCTTGCGCAGGTCCTTCATGACGAACGCGTATTCCCCTGCCATATATACATGGGGGCCCCGAGATGGCCCCCAAACCCCCCTCGTTCGGACCGCCCCGGCGGAGCCGTGGCGGTCCTCTATCTCACGCTTACTTCTGGGGGCCCCGACATGGCCCCCAATCCCCGTCGTTCGGACCGCCCCGGCGGAGCCGTGGCGCTCC
The DNA here is from genome assembly GCA_035260325.1 of Candidatus Methylomirabilota bacterium. Classification (NCBI taxonomy): domain Bacteria; phylum Methylomirabilota (SeqCode); species Candidatus Methylomirabilota bacterium. Next base: position 2,441 of record DATFVL010000116.1, read on the forward strand.
TCTATTCTAGGTACTTCAGGCGGCGCCCAACTTCAGGCGGCGCCGAGCAGGCGGCGGTGCTCGGGCATCATGCAGCGGTCTTGCACGACGCGAATGCCGGCGCGCGCCAGCGTCTCCGCCGCGCCGTCGTGGCGGATGCCCAGCTGGAACCAGACGACCGAGGGCTTCCACGGCAACCGGACGATCTCGGCCGCGTGACCCGGCAAGAATTGTGGGCGACGGAAGACCTCGACGACGTCCGCGGGCGCGCGCAGGTCGGCGAGCGTGGCGGCGACCGCCTCGCCGAGGATGCGCTCGCCGGCCCGCGTCGGGTTCACGGGCAGCACGCGATACCCGCGCGCCTTGAGATACGCGGGCACGTAGTGTGCGGGCTGCGCGGGCTCGCCCTTGGCGCCGAGCACCGCGATCGTCCGTGCCTCGTGCAGGATCCGCGCGAGCCCGGCGTCGTCGTCCACGAGGTTCATTCGCCAGTCCATACGGGCGGTCAGCCTCTCACGAGCCGCCGAGGGCTGCAATGATTTCGCCGCCGAAGGTCTCCGCCCGCCAGCGCCGCACGCCCTCAACCGCGGCCAGCTGTTCGATCGTGCGCGGCGCCGCCTCGGCGATCTGCGTGATGAGGCGGTTGGGCAGCAGCAGGCCGGGCTCGAGGCCGAGGCG
>DATFVL010000117.1 GCA_035260325.1 Candidatus Methylomirabilota bacterium
GCCACGCGCCGGTAAGCCGAAGGTGCGTGAACGATAGCCGTCGTGGTCGAGGAGCAGCTCACACCCGGCCTACGGCCCGTCACCAGCGTCGCGTCTCGCCGTGCTTCAGGATCCACAGGCGCTCGGCGTCGAGGCCGAGCCGGCGCGCCTCCGCCTCGAGGCGCTTGGGCGGCTCCTCGATCGGCTCCTCGGCGAGGTCGAAGGTGCCCCAGTGGATCGGGACGATGCGCCGGCCGCGGACGTCGGCGAGCACCCGCAGCGCCTCCTCGGGCGACGTGTGGCTCGGCTTCATGATCGTGGCCGGCAGGTAGGCGCCGATCGGGATCGCGGCGAGGTCGAAGGGGCCGAGCCGCGCGCCGATCTCCTTGAGCCCGTCGTAGTAGGCCGTGTCCCCGGCGAAGTAGAGGCGCTTCGACCGGCCGGCGACCGTGAAGCCGCTCCAGAGGCGGCGGTTCCTGTCGAAGAGGCCGCGCCCGGAGAAGTGCTGCGCGGGCACGCACGTGAAGGTGAGCCCGCGCACCGTCCGGCCGTCCCACCAGTCGAGCTCCTCGACGTCGGTGATGCCGCGCTGGGCGAGCCAGGCCTTGATCCCGAGCGGCACCAGGAAGTGGGGCCGGTGGGTCGCGGCGAGCCGCCGGACCGTCGCGTCGTCGAGGTGGTCGTAGTGGTCGTGCGAGATGATCACGACATGGATCGGCGGCAGGTCCTCGAAGCGGAGCCCCGGCGGAGTCACGCGCTTGGGCCCCGCGAAGCCGACGGGGCTCGCGCGCGCCGACCAGTGCGGGTCGGTGAGGACGTTGACGCCGTCGAGCTGGACCAGCAGCGTCGCGTGGCCGACCCAGGTCACCGTGTCGGCGCCGGCGGGCCCGCGGATCGTCGCCAGGTCGCTCGCGATGACGGCGAGATTGGCGGTGCGCGGTGAGAACGTCGAGGCCCAGACGCGCCCGACGAAGAAGGTGAGCCGCGTCCACGCCCCCGCGGGCGCGTAGGCCGGGTTCGTGTTGGCGAAGCCTCGCTCGCGGTGGTGCGGGGGCGCGCCGGGCACGGGCGCCCCGGCGCCGGCGCACGAGGTCAGGGCCAGCGCGAGTGCCGGGAACAGGAGCGCGGAGCGGCGGGCCACCAACCGCGCTACTTCGATCGCGCTTTCTGGTCCACCGCGGGCAGCTCGAGGATGAACGACGCGCCGCCCTCGGGCCGGTTGTGGACCTGGAGGGTACCCCCCAGCTCGGTGATGATCCCGTAGGACACCGAGAGTCCGAGCCCGCTGCCCTCGCCGGGCGGCTTGGTCGTGAAGAAGGGGTCGAAGATCCGCGGCATGACCTCCGAGGGAATGCCCGGGCCCGTGTCACGCACCTCGAGGCAGACGGTGACGCCGTTGGGCCACGTCCGGACGGTGAGCACCCGCGGCCCGGGGCGCTTCGCCATCGCGTAGTGCGCATTCTGGACGAGGTTCAGCAGCACCTGCTGGAGCTGGTTTTCGTCGCCCAGCACGAGGGGGCTCGCCCTGAACTCGGTCACCACGCGGATGCTGTCCTGCTGGAGCTGGTAGCCCTTCAGGTCGAGCACGCGCTTCGCCTGGTCGGGCAGCGAGCACGGCCGCCGCTCGGGCGTGTACTGGCGCGCGAACAGGAGCAGGTTCTGGACGATCTTCGCCGCGCGCGAGGCCTCCTCGGCGACGATCTTGAGGCGCTCGTTGAAGTGCGGCGTCACGTCCGGGTGCGTGAGCAGCAGGTGCACCTGGCCGAGGATCGTCGTCAGCGGGTTGTTGATCTCGTGGGCGACGCCGGAGGCGAGCTCGCCGACCGCCGACAGCTTCTCGGCGTGGATGAGCTGCGCGTGCGCGCGCTTGAGCTCGTCGAGCTGGCGCACCGTCTCCTCGAAGAGCCGCGCGTTGTCGAGCGCCAGGCCGATCTGGTAGGCCGTCGCCTTGACGAGCGAGATCTCGTGGACGTCGAACCGGTCGGGGGTCTGACGGCCGAGCGAGAGCGTGCCGAGGATCCGGCCGCGGCAGCGGATCGGGACGCAGACGAAGCCGCGGATCTGGTCGAGCCGGACCGCCGCCTTCGCCGGCGGGAACAGGTTAGGGGCCCGGAAGACGTTCTCGGACTGCGTGGACCGGCCCGTCTTGGCGACCCGGCCGATCAGCCCCTCGCCCACCGGCAGGCGCCGGTTGACCTCACGCAGCCGCGCCGACATTCCCCGCTCGCCCTCGAGCTCGAGCGTCTTGCCGTCGGACGAGAGCAGGTGCAGGCTCGCGATCTCGTGGCCGGTGACGTGCGTGAGGGCCTCGAGCGCCGTGCGCAGGACGTCGCGGACGTCGAGCGTGCGGCTGACCGTCTCGGCGACTGTGCGGAGGATCTCGAGGTGGGCGCTGACGTCCGAATGGTCGCGCGACCGCTGGCGGCCGTCGGCCGGGGGATCGGAGCGCGGGGCGCGCCGCTTCGCGCGCGGCGTCGGGCGGCTCATCGCCGGTATTCTAAACCGTTTTGGGCGGCCTAGGCGGGGGCGCGGGCGACCAGGTCGTAGACGCGCGCGAGGGCCGCGTCGAGTTTGTCGGGCTCGGGGCCGCCGCCCTGGGCGAGGTCGGGCCGGCCGCCGCCGCGGCCGCCGACCGCCGCGGCGACCTCCTGGACGAGCTTGCCGGCCTGGACGCGCTTGGTCAGGTCCTTCGTGACGGCGGCGACGAGGTTCACCTTGCCGTCGACGACGCTGGCGACGCACACGACGCCTGAGCCCAGGCGCTCGCGGAGCGTGTCGGCGACCGAGCGGAGACCTTCCGCGTCGAGCCCGTCCACGCGCGCAGCGATCACGGCGACGCCGTTGACCTGGCGCGCCGACGCGACGAGCTCCTCCGCCCGCGAGCGGGCCGCGCGCGCCTCGAGCGTCTCGAGCTGCTTCTCGAGGGCCTTCTGCTCCTCGAGGAGCTTCTGGAGGCGCCGCGGCACCTCGAGCGGCGCGATCTTGAGGATCTCGGCCGCCTCGCGGAGCGCCGCTTCCTTCTTCGCGACGGCCTCGAGGGCCGCCGGGCCGGCGACGGCCTCGATGCGCCGGACCCCCGAGGCCACGGCGCCCTCCATCTGGACCTTGAGGAGGCCAATCTCGCCCGTCTGGTCGAGGTGGGTGCCGCCGCAGAGCTCGGTCGAGAAGTCGCCGATCTTGATGACGCGCACGCGGTCACCGTACTTCTCGCCGAAGAGCGCCAGGGCGCCCAGCCGGAGCGCCTCGTCGAGGCTCATCTCCTGACGCGTGACGGGCGTGTTCGCCTGGACCTGCTCGTTCACCAGCTCCTCGATCTGCGCGAGCTCGCGGTCCTTCACCTGGCTTCCGTGCGAGAAGTCGAAGCGCAGGTGGTCGGGCGCCACGAGCGAGCCCGCCTGGGTCACGTGCGTGCCCAGCACCCTCCGCAGCGCCGCGTGGAGCAGGTGCGTCCCCGTGTGGTGCTGGCGCAGCCCCTGGCGCCGCGGCGTCTCGACGCTCACCGCGACGTCCTCGTTCTCGTGGAACCCGCCCTGGACGACGCGGACGCGGTGGACGATGAGCTTCGGGCCGCGGTAGTAAGTGTCGAGGATCCGCCCGCGCCCGGCGCGGCCCGCGAGCGTCCCCGTGTCACCCACCTGGCCGCCCGACTCGGCGTACGCCGGCGTGCGGTCGAGGATCATCTCGACCTCGGCGCCCTCGGCAGCCTCACGCACGCGCCGGACGCCGCCGTCGGCCGGGTCCACGATCGCGAGGATGCGCGCCGGCGCGGTGAGCGTGTCGTAGCCGACGAACTCCACGGGCGGGAGCTCGGCGCCGAGGCGCTGGTAGACCGCCCCCGCCTCGGTCTCCTGGCCCCCGAACGCGGCGCCCGCGCGCGCCCGCTCGCGCTGCGCCTCCATCTCGGCTTCGGCCGCGGCGCGCGTCTCGTCGGTCACGCGCCAGCCGGCGTCCTCGAAGACTTCCGCGGCGAGGTCCATCGGGAAGCCGTAAGTGTCGTAGAGGGTGAACAGGAAGCGGCCGTCCACCACCCGCGCGCCCGTGCCCGCGTGGGCGTCGAGCCAGTCGCGGATCTTCCCCATCCCCGTGTCGAGCGTTTCGGCGAAGCGCTCCTCCTCGTCGCGGACGGTCTCCTCGATGCGCCGGCGCTCGGTCCCGAGCTCGGGATAGGCGTCCCGCATGAGCTCGGCGACCCACTCCACCGTCCGCCAGAGGAATGGCTCGGTGAGGCCGAGCATGCGCCCGTGGCGCATCGCGCGGCGCATGATGCGCCGGAGGACGTAGCCGCGCCACTCGTTCGAGGGCATGACGCCGTCGGCGATGAGGAACGCGGTCGTCCGCGCGTGGTCGGCGATCACCTGCATGGAGATGTCGTCCTGCTCGCGTGCGCGGTAGGGCTTGCGGGCGAGGGCCGAGACGCGCTCGATCAGGGGCGCGAACAGGTCCGTGTCGTAGTCCGACCTCTTGCCCTGCAGGACCGCGGCGACGCGCTCGAGCCCCATGCCGGTGTCGATGGACGGCCGCGGCAGCGGCGTCATCGCGCCGCTCGCGTCGCGATCGAACTGCATGAAGACGAGGTTCCAGATCTCGAGCCAGCGGTCGCATTCGCAGGCGGGCCCGAGGCACGGCCGGCCCGCGGCGGCCTCCGGGCACGGGATGTGATCGCCCTGGTGGAAGTGGATCTCCGAGCACGGGCCGCACGGCCCCGTGTCGCCCATCGCCCAGAAGTTGTCCTTCTCGCCGAGCCGGAGGACGTCGTCGTCGCGGAGCCCGGCGATCTTCTTCCACAGCGCGTGCGCCTCGTCGTCGTCGGTGAAAACGGTCGCCTTGAGCCGGCGCGGGTCGAGGCCGAGGTCGCGCGTCAGGAACTCCCACGCGAACTTGATCGCGTCGGCCTTGAAGTAATCGCCGAACGAGAAGTTGCCGAGCATCTCGAAGAACGTGTGATGGCGCGCCGTGCGCCCGACGTTCTCGAGGTCGTTGTGCTTGCCGCCCGCGCGCACGCACTTCTGGCAGCTCGTGGCGCGCACGTAGTCGCGCCGCTCCTCGCCGAGGAAGACGGACTTGAACTGGACCATGCCGGAGTTGGTGAAGAGGAGCGTCGGGTCGTCGCCGGGCACGAGCGAGGACGAGCGCACGCGCGTGTGGCCCTGCGCCTCGAAGTACCTGAGGAATTTCGCGCGGAGCTCGGCGCCGGTCATAGGAAGGCCAATTGTACCATCGGCTCTCCGGGCCTTTCGGTGCGCGCGCGGGGGCTCATTCGTCGGGCGCGACGCCAACCGCCTCCCGCACCACGCGCGCGACGATCCCCGCCGCGAAGCCGCGCCGGAGGAGCTGGTCGCGCAGGCGCGCCGCCGCGCGCTCGGGCGCTGCGCGGCGGAGCGCCGGGAGCCGGCGCCGCGCGAGGGCACGCGCCTGGGCGAGCTGGTCCTCGCCCTCGAGGGTCGCGAGCGCCGCGTCCGCGAGCGCCGCGGCGACGCCGCGGGCGCGGAGCTCGGCGCGGAGGCGCGCGGCGCCGTAGCCGCGCGCGGCGCGCGTCTGGACCCAGTGGCGGGCGAACGCGGCGTCGTCCACGTGGCCGCGGCCGGCGAGCTCGGCCACCACCGCGGCCGCGACGTCCTTCGGGGCGCCGCGGCGCGCGAGACGCACGGCGAGCTCGCGCGCGGTCCACGCGCGACGGGAGAGGAGATCGGCCGCGGCGAGGCGCGCGGCCCGGGCGTCGAGGGCCTTCCTGGGCGCGCTTATCGCTTGAAGAAGGACGTGCCGGCCGGCGTCGTGACCGGCTTCTCGTCCTTCTTCTGCTCGAACGACGCCTCGCCCGCGGAGAAGATGCCGCGCACCTTCAGGTCGAAGTCGTCGGCGTTGGTCGCCGCCTCGCGCGCCGTTTCGTACGAGATCATGCCCTCGCGGTAGAGCCTGAGCAGGCACTGGTCGAAGGTCTGCATCCCGTACTGCGACTGGCCCTGCGCGATGAACACCGGGATCTCGGGCGTGCGCTTCGCGTCGCGGATGCAATCCTTGATGACGCCCGTCCCGACGAGCACCTCGACGGCGGGGATGCGCCCCTCGCCCCCGATCTTCGGGATGAGCCGCTGCGAGATGATGCCGACGACGACCGCCGCCAGCTGGTCGCGGATCTGCTGCTCCTGGTGGGGCGGGAACGTGCCGACGATACGGTTGACCGTCTCCGTCGCGTTCAGCGTGTGCAGGGTCGAGAAGACGAGGTGGCCGGTCTCCGCCGCGTGGAGCGCGACCGACATGGTCTCGGGGTCGCGCATCTCGCCCACGAGGATGACGTCCGGGTCCTCGCGGAGGGCGGCCCGGAGCGCGGTGGCGAAGCTCGAGGTGTCGTGGCCGACCTCGCGCTGGCTGACCACGCAGTTGATGTCCTCGTGCGTGAACTCGATCGGGTCCTCGATCGTGACGATGTGGTCGTTCCGCGTCCGGTTGATGAAGTCGATCATCGCCGCGAGCGTCGTGGACTTACCGGAGCCGGTGATGCCCGTGACGAGGATGAGCCCGCGCCGCTCCATGCCGAGCTGCTCGAGGACGACCGGCAGCCCGAGCTCCTCGAACTTCGGCTTCCGCGAGGGGATCGAGCGGAGGACGGCGCGGACGACGCCGAGCGACAGGAACATGTTCACGCGGAAGCGGCCGAAGTTCGGCACGGCGTACGCGCTGTCCACTTCCTTGCCGTCGTGGAGCTGGGCGTAGTAGCGCTCGTGCAGGCACTTCTTCGCGATCGCGTCCATCTCGTCGGCCGTGATCACGCCGAGGTCGGACTGCGGCACGAGCCGTCCGTGGATCCGGAGGATCGGCGGCGCGCCGGGCTTCAGGTGCAGGTCCGACGCGCCGCGTTCGACGCCGGAGACCAGGAGCTTGTCGAGGTCGATCGGCATGAGGGACTCCTACCTGAGGGGCGTGACCGGGCGGAGCCCGAGCGCCTCTCGGATTTTCGCTTCCAGGTCGGCGAGGACCGCCGCGTTCTCCTGCAGCCACTTCTTCGCGTTCTCGCGCCCCTGTCCGATCCGCTCGTTCTTGTACGTGTACCAGGTGCCCGACTTCTCGATGATCGACTGCTCCACGCCCGCGTCGAGGATGGCGCCGGCCTTCGAGATGCCCTCGCCGTAGATGACGTCGAATTCCGCCTCGCGGAACGGCGGCGCCAGCTTGTTCTTCACGACCTTGACCTTCGTGCGCACCCCGAGCGACTCCGTGCCCTGCTTGATCGCGTCCTGCCGCCGGATGTCCATGCGGATCGACGCGTAGAACTTGAGCGCGCGCCCGCCCGTCGTTGTTTCGGGCGAGTTGTGGACGACGACGCCATCGGCGAGATACGTATGGTGACCCTCGATCTCGAGGTCGAAGCGGTGCGTGGACCGCGACTGCGGCTTCACGTACTTCCTGAGAATCCGCGCCGGCACCACCCGCAGGCGCTCGCGCTGCGCGAGCTCTGCCGTCTCGAGCGGCGCGTGCCAGGCGAAGCGGCCCCGCTGGCTCGGGTGGAGCTTGTAGTCGAGCGAGGGGTGAAGGTATGGCGCGATGAGGGCATGGAGCCGGGCGCTCTGCTCGGAGCTGAACCAGAACCCGCGACCGTCGTCGCGCGGCCGCCCGATTCCGAGCCGCTCGGGGAGCGCCACAACCCGTGCGCGCGACTCGCCGCTGAGCGCCGTGTTATAGATGACGGCCTTGCCCTTGCCCCAGCGGGCGTAGGAGCCCGCGAACGAGCCGTCGTCGCCATACCATACCGCGAGCGCCCGGGCATCCAGACGATCGAGGATCCGATTCGTGGCCCGACGCTCCCGGCCCTCTCCGTAGTACTCAGCGCGGAGCTCGGCGAGCGCCGGCATCGCCACGGTATCGAAGCCCCAGCCGTTGCCGGTCCGCCTGATAGCGCCGGCGAACGGCGCGAGCATCTCGTGCTTCCAGCGGAGGTAGTCCTTCTGCGCGTCGCCGTGGCCGACCCGGAAGTGTGCGGCGTGGGTACCGACCCTGCGCACCGAGCCGTCACCGAAGCTGCCGCCGAGGATGACCTGCCATTGGTCGTCGGTCAGCTCGTAATCCTTGACCGACACGAGGACGTCGCCGCCGACCGAGAGGTCGCCGGCGCGGGCCGGCCCGTTTGGCGTGAATATGACGTGGCTCTCGGTCGCCGCGAAGTGCCGTCGCCCTGCCCGACCGCCTTCCACCTCGAACTGCACGAAATGGTCGGTGCGGCCGTTGTCGAACCAGCTGACGATGCGGCGGGGCTCGACCTTGCCGGTCGTCGGGTCCCAGGAGAGCACCTCGAGGGGCAGGCGCTGGTTGACGATCTTGCCGATCTTCATGCTCGTCCCGTCGGCGAGCCTGACCCGCGTGTTGTAGTGCAGACATCCAAACATTACCCCTATCTTCTCGCGGATCTGGTTGATGAAGATGACGATGGCGCCCGAGCGCGAGATGGCGGCGGTGAGCTTGCGCAGGGCCTGCGACATGAGGCGCGCCTGGAGGCCCGGCAGCGAGTCGCCCATGTCGCCGTCGAGCTCGGCCCGCGGCACGAGCGCCGCGACGGAGTCGATGACGATGACGTCCACCGCGTTGGAGCGG
>DATFVL010000118.1 GCA_035260325.1 Candidatus Methylomirabilota bacterium
CCCGTCGCGGTCGAGCAGCGGGACGAGGACCGCCGCGCGCACGAGGGGCCCGTGCGGCACGACGCGCCGGCGGCGTCCCGCCAGGCGCTCGCGGGTGCGGGCGACCAGCGCCTCCAGGGTCATCACGACATGACGAAGCCGCCGTCCACGTTGAGCGCCTGGCCGGTGATCCCGGCCGAGGCCGGGAGGGCCAGGAACAGGGCGGCGTGCGCGATCTCGCCCGCCTCCATCATGCGGCGCTGCGGCACCTGGCGCTTGTAGTACCGGTCGAAGATCTCCTCGCCGGGCATCGGGCCGGCTTTCGTGGACTGCACCGCGACGCCCATGCCCGCCCGGACGTACCCCGGGCAGATCGCGTTGACGGTGATGCCGGGGTAGCCTTGGCTGCCGAGCTCGGCGGCGAGGGCGCGCGTCAGGCCGATGACGCCGTGCTTCGAGGCCGCGTACGCGGTGACGAAGCCGGAGCCGCCCATCCGCCCAAGGACCGACGCGATCGTGACAATCCGGCCGCGCTTCTGCGCCATCATCTGCGGGAGCGCGGCGCGGATCGCCCGGTAGGTGCCGTTGAGATTCACGTCGATGACGCGCGTCCACGCGCCCTCGTCCTGCTCCGCGAGGAGCCCGGACGCGCCGAGGCCCGCGCACGTCACGAGCACGTGGAGCCCGCCGAACTCCTTGACCGCGCGCGCGGCGAGTGCCTGCATGTCCGCCGAGCGCCCCACGTCGCCCCGCTGGGCGACGGCGCGCCCGCCGGCGCCGCGCGCCTCGTCGGCGACGCGCTCGACCGAGTCGGCGAGGTCCCCCAGCACGAGCGCCGCGCCCTCCGCCGCGAACGCGAGCGCGATCGCGCGGCCGATGCCGCCCCCGGCGCCGGTGATGACGACCGCATCGTCCCGAAAATCCACCGCGGCCTCAGGCGACGCGGACGCCGACCGAGCCGAGGCGCGTGAAGGTCGCGCGCACCGTGTCGCCGGCCTTGGGGCGGAGGAGGAGCGAGACCGAGCCCGACATGACGAGGTCGCCCGCCCTGAGCCCGAGGCCGCGCGCGCCCAGGTGGTTGGCGATCCACGCGAGCGAGTTGAGCGGGTCGCCCATCACCTCGGCCGCGGCGTTGGTGGCGGCGATCGCGCCGTTCAGCTCGTAGACGAGGCCCTCGACGGCGAGGTCGAGCCGGGCGACATCGGTCACCGGCGCGCCGACGACGATCGCGTTGGCGTAGACGCCGTCGGCGATCAGGTCCGTGCTGACGGGCTTGCCGCTGTAGCGGAAGTCCACCAGCTCGAGGGCGGGCGTGGCACCCTGCACCGCCGCGCGCGCCCGCGCCGCCGTCACGCCGGGGCCCGCGAGGTCCTCCCGCATGACGAAGCACACCTCGGCCTCGACGACGAGGGTCACGAAGCGGGAGGCCGGGACCTCGGCGGGGCTCGGCAGGACGCCGGACGCCAGGAGGAACGCGCACACGGGCTCGTCCGTGCCGAAGGCGGCCTGCGCCGCCTTGTTGGTGAAGCCCGCCTTCCAGCCGACGACGCGCTCGCCGCGCGCCACGAGCGCCTCGCGCAGGCGGTCCTGGACGGCATACGCCTCGACGGCCGTGAGGGCCCGCCGCGCGCTCGGCGGCGGGAGCGCGCGGTGGTGCTCGCGCGCCGCGAGCAGCTCGGCCACGAGGTGGTCGCTCACGCGCGCAGCCTACAGCCGGAGTCGGGCGCGGCGCAACCAGACGAGCGACCAGAGGAAGACCACGCCGGACGCCGCGAGGAGGACGGCGTTCGGCCCGGCCGCGTCCGTGGCGCCGAGGAACGCCGTGAGGATCGTGAAGACCGTGTTGTTGATCACGTGGCAGGTGATCGCGGGGAGCGCGCTCCCCGCGAGCTCGGTGATCCAGCCGAGGTAGAGCCCGAGGACGAACGCGAGCGCGGCGTGGATCCACTCGAGGTGCATGAGCCCGAAGGCGAGGCTCGTCACGAGCACGGCGGCGGGCGGCGGGAGGCGCTGGCCGAGCCGCGTCTGCATGTAGCCGCGGAAGAAGATCTCCTCCGCGCTCGCGGCGAGCACGCCGATCACCAGGACGGCCAGGAAGAGCTCGGGCCCCACGGCGCCGGTCAGCGCGTTCCGGATCGCGACTATCGCGCTCTGCTGCCCCAGGCCGACGAGGAGCGTCAGTGAGTCGAGCGCCTGGCCGAGCCCCAGCATGCCGACGACCGTCACGAACAGCATGCGGCCGGACTCCCAGCCCGGCGTGAGGCGGAGAAGGAGCGGCTCGAACGGACGGTTGAACGCGAGGACCGTGAGG
>DATFVL010000119.1 GCA_035260325.1 Candidatus Methylomirabilota bacterium
CGGAATTACGGGAGTCCGAAGGTCTCGGCGGCGAGCCCCGCGACGTGGCGGCCGATCGCGAGCGACGCCGTCGCCGCGGGTGAGGGCGCGTTGAGGACGTGGATCGCGTCGGGCCCGGCCACGATGCGGAAGTCGTCCACGAGCGAGCCGTCGGGGCTCACCGCCTGGGCGCGCACACCGGCGCCGCCGGCCGCCAGATCCTCCGCGCGGAGGTCGGGCACCAGGCGCTGGAGCGCCCGGACGAAGGCCGGCTTGCTGAGCGAGCGGTATACCTCGTACGTCCCCATCCGCCAGTAGCGGCGCGCCATCGCCCAGAAGCCGCGGTAGGCGAGGGTGCCGGCGAGCTCGCGCGGACTCACGCGCGCGAAACGGTAGCCCTCGCGGGCGAAAGCCAAGACCGCGTTCGGTCCCGCCTCGACGTCGCCGTGCACGGTGCGCGTCAGGTGGACGCCGAGGAAGGGGAACTCCGGGTCGGGGACCGGGTAGATGAGGCCCCGGACGAGCGTGCGGCGCTCCGGGCGGAGCATGTAGTACTCGCCCCGGAACGGGATGATCCGCACCTCCGGGCGCGCGCCCGCGAGGCGCGCGACCACGTCGGAGTAGAGCCCGGCGCAGTTGACCAGCCGCCGCGCCCTCACGGTGAGCCGCGTGGCGGCGAGCTCGACACCGTCGCCCGTCCGCGCAATCGCGGTCACGCGGGCGCCCGTCTCGATCGCGACGCCCGCGGCGGCGAGCTCGCGCGCCATGGCCTGGGCGACCTCCACGTAGTCCACGATGCCGGTGGACGGCGAGTGGATCCCGCGCAGGCCCGCGGCGTGGGGCTCGAGCTCGCGCAAGCGTGCGGGCTCGAGCAGCTCCACGGGCACGCCGTTCGCGCCGCCTCGCTCGTAGAGGGTCTGGAGCCGCGGCAGCTCGGCCTCGGTCGTCGCGACGATCACCTTGCCGCAGCGCTCGACGCGGATCCCGTGCTTCTCGCAGAACTGGTACATCAGGGCCTTGCCCTCGACGCAGAGCCGCGCCTTGTACGAGCCCGGCTTGTAGTAGATCCCCGAGTGGATCACGCCCGAGTTGTGGCCGCTCTGGTGCGCGGCGAGCTTCGGCTCCTTCTCGAGGATCACGAGGCGCGCGCCGGGCGCCCGCTCGCGGAGCGCCCGCGCGGTCGCGAGGCCGACGATGCCGCCCCCGATGATCGCGACGTCGTGGGTCATTGGACGCTACGCCTCCACATAATCGCAGATCGTCGTCGGTTGAGGCACCCGGAGGCCCTCCTTCTTGAGCCCTTCCACGTGGAAGCGCACGGCCCTTCTGATCTCGCGAGAGACCTCTCGCACCGTGCGTCCCGTGGCGACGCATCCAGGAAGGTCCGGGACGTACGCCGAGTAGTTCCTCTTGGCCTTCTCGATCACCACTCCGTATCGCATCAGTGACGTTCCTCGATTTGTGCCTGTTTCAAAATACTCTTGAGCGTTCCCGGCGCGAGGTCGCTCTCGATGGCTGCCTTTTACACGATCAAGATACCAGCCGTCGTCCTGAAGAATTCGGATGATCTCGCTGACCTTCACTGCAATCTTCTAACGCATTGCAGCCTCGCGGCGGAAGTCCCGAATACGATACAGCGCGGCGCTGCGACATCGTCCTATTGCAGCGGGGAGAAGCTCGTCGGCTTCCAGATCTTGTTGACGACGCGCTCGACGAGGGGGCCGTTCACCTCGCTCGCCTTCCGCGCCGCCTGCCACTCCGGGTCGGCCATGAACGCCGCCCACACCCGCTGCCGGTGGGCGAGGTCGTCGTAGGCGCAGATGTAGACGAGCTCGTTCGACTCGCCGACGACCGTCTCCCAGAAGCCGACGACGCGGATCCCGTGCTTCTTGAAGAGGTTCATCGTGACCTCGGCGAAGCGCTTCTGGATGTCGGGCATGCGGCCGGGCATGACGTAGTACGCGCGGTATTCGTAGATCACGGGATGATGCCTCCTCTCAGGAATATGGACGGCGATGATACCGCATCACGGCGCTTCTCTCCCGCCCGTGGCCGGCGCGAGCCTCACGTCGTCGAAGGTCCCGAGGCCGGAGAGCGTCACGGCGACCTCCCGCGCGCTCCGCGGCGCCCTGAACGTCACGCGCAGCGTCTTCACGTCGCCCGCCTTGAGCTGGCCCGACGTGAACCCGTCGGCGCTGATCACCGCGTAGGTCTGGCCCGTGGCGTAGTCGAGCAGGAGGCTCTTGCCGGGCACGAGCTCGAGCTTCTCGGACTGCGCCTTGCTCCCGTCCAGCGTGAGCGAGACCACGACCGTGAGGACCGCACCCCGGACGGTCGCGTCCGTGAGCCGGGCGACCACGTTCGGGTCGCGGTCGGTGCGGATCGGGGCCACGGCCTTCGGCGCCGCCGGCGCCGCGCCGCTCGTCGTGCTATGGCGATAGTAGACGCCCGGCGTCTTGCCGACGACGAAGTCGACTGCCTTCTTGATCATCTCGCGGACCGCCGTCTCCATCGGCGTCTTCGCGAAGCCGCCGAGGCCGGCGCCCATCGGGCCGCTGACGCCGGCCGCGACGGTCGTCGCCTCGCCATGGGCGCTGGTCGCCGCGACGATGCGCCCGGTGCGGACGTCGATCACCCGCAGGTCCATCGCGATCGAGGCTTTCCTGTACCCGAGGCCGCCGAGGATCGAGCCGAATCCGCCGGGGATCCCGCCGATCGTGATGCCGCCCCCCGAGGTGCCGGGATCGAACCCCGTGACGGCCGCGGTCACGAGGAGTTCCGCGCCCTCCAGCTCGCCGAGCGGGACCGTCGCCTCTTGCCGGTGGAGGTCGGAGGTCCCGCTCCGGAGCTCCTGGATCACGCCCTCGAGCTTCTCGCGCTCGAGCACGATGTAGCGGTTCGTCTGGAAGAGCGCCGTCGTCAGCATGTCGCGCATCCCGCGCCCGTACTCGGCGCGGTAGACGCCCGTGCTCGACATCTTGTCCTCGAAGTCCTTGACGGCGATCCGCGCCTTCGGGCCGTCGTAGGCCTCGGCCTGCACGGCCGCGATGCCCGGAATGTGCTCGGTCGTCGCCTCCCGCTTCGGACCCCCGGGCTGCTCCAGCTGGGCGCAGCCGCTCAGGACACATCCGAGCGCCACGAGCCAGGCTCCGGTGAGCCGGACCCCCGACGCGGCGTCCCCCCTGCCCCGTGGGCGTGATCTCGACATCGCAGCGGAGCCTGACACACCGCCGCGACGACATCAATGTGTGGGTTTGTGACCGCGGCTCGATTGGATATACCATCACGCCACCGAGGAGGAGCGGCGATGGCGGGCAAGTACTTCGAAGAGCTCGAGGTGGGACAGACCTTCAAGCACCAGCCCGGGCGCACGGTCACCGAGGCCGACAACGTCTTCTTCACTTGCCTCACCATGAACCCGCAGCCGCTGCACCTCGATTTCCACGCGGCGTCGAAGGCCGAGTTCGGCAAGCCGCTCGTCAACAGCCTCCTCACCCTCGGGATCGCCGTCGGGCTCTCGGTCGGCGAGACGACGCTCGGCACGACGGTCGGGAATCTCGGGTTCGAAAAGGTCGAATTCCCCAGGCCGGTCTTCCACGGCGATACCGTCTATTCGGAGACGGAGGTCGTGGGCAAGCGGGAGTCGAAGTCGCGTCCGCAGTGGGGCATCGTCACCTTCGAGCATCGAGCGCGGAACCAGCACGGCGAGGTCGTCATGGTCGCGCGCCGTAACGCGATGATGCGGAGGAAGACCGCGTGAGCCGCCGGCGCTCGCTCCACTTCGTCCCGGGCGGCAACGAGAAGATGCTCGCCAAGGCGCTCACGCTGCCCGCCGACGGCCTCATCCTCGACCTCGAGGACGCGGTCCCGCCCGACCGCAAGGCGGCGACGCGCCCGATCGTGGCGGAGTGGCTCGGCGGCCGCGCGTTCGGCGGCCGCGAGCGCTGGGTGCGGATGAATCCGATCTCGGGCCCGCTCGGCCGCGAGGATCTGGAGACGACGATCGCGGCGCGGCCCGACGGCTACGTGGTGCCGAAGCCGCGCCACGCCGGCGACGTGCGCGAGATCGCCCAGGCGCTCGACCGCCTCGAGCAGCGCCACGGGATCCCCCACGGCGCGACGCGGCTCACGCTGATCGCGACGGAGACGCCCGAGGGGCTCCTGAACATCCGCGAGGTCGCGACGGCGTCGCCGCGCGTCGTGGCCATCTCCTGGGGCGTCGAGGACCTCGGCGCCGCCATGGGGCTCGCCCGCGTGCGGGACGCCGAGGGGCGCTACCTCGACATTCCCCGTCACGCGCGCGTCATGTGCGCCGTGGCGGCGGCCGCCGCGGGCGTCGAGGCGCTCGACACCGTCTACACCGACATCGCCGACCTCGCGGGCCTCCGGCGCGAGTGCGAGGACGCGGTCGCGATGGGATTCACCGGCAAGATCTCGATCCACCCGAGCCAGGTCCCGGTGATCAACGACGCCTTCACGCCCTCGAAGGAGGCTGTCGCCGAGGCCCGCGAGCTGGTCGCCGCGTTCGCGGAGCACGCGCGCCGCGGCGTCTACGCGTTCACGTTCAGGGGCCGGATGGTGGACGCGCCGCACCTCGCGGGCGCGAAGAAACTGCTGGCTCGCGCGGGAGAATAGCCACGCGCGCGCGAGTCCTGGTGCTCGCCGCCCAGGCGCCGATCGAGACGCGGCCGCTCAGGCTCGAGCAACGGCCCGTCCCGGAGCCCGCGCGGGGCGAGGTCCTCGTCAGCGTCCTGGCGTGCGGCGTGTGCCGGACCGACCTCCACGTCGTCGAGGGCGACCTGCCGCTCGTCCGCTCGCCGATCGTGCCCGGCCACCAGGTCGTCGGCCGCGTGGAGCTCGCGGGCCGCGACGCCACGCGTTTTGCGGCCGGCGAGCGCGTCGGCATCGCCTGGCTCCGCGCGACCTGCGGCGCCTGCGGCTTCTGCGCCTCGGGCCGTGAGAACCTCTGCGAGCGGGCCGAGTTCACCGGCTGGCACGCCGACGGCGGGTTCGCCGACTACGCCGTCGTCCCCGAGGCGTTCGCGTACCGGATCCCTGAAGCCTTCACCGACGCCGAGGCGGCGCCGCTCCTCTGCGCCGGCATCATCGGCTACCGCGCGCTCAAGCGCGCCGAGGTCCGGCCGGGCGGCAGGCTCGGCATCTACGGCTTCGGCTCGTCGGCGCACGTCGCGCTGCAGGTCGCGCGCGCCCGCGGCGTGGAGGTCTACGTGTGCACGCGCGGGGCCTCGCGGCGTGAGCTCGCGCGCCGCCTCGGCGCCGCGTGGGTCGGCGACGTCCGCGACGCGATGCCCGCGCCGGCGGACGGCACGATCATCTTCGCGCCCGCGGGGGATCTCGTGCCCGTCGCGCTCCGGAACCTCGCGCGGGGTGGGACGCTCGCCCTGGCCGGCATCCACATGACGCCCGTGCCCGCGCTCGACTACGCGCGCGAGCTCTTCCACGAGCGTCAGGTGCGGAGCGTGACGGCGAACACGCGCGCCGACGGCGAAGAGCTGCTCGCGGAGGCCGCGCGGATCCCGATCCGCCCGGAGACGACGGCGTTCGACCTCCCGGACGCGAACCGGGCGCTCGAGCTCCTGAAGCACGGCGGCTTCCCGGGCTCGGGAGTGCTCTTGACCGGCTCGCGTTCTCGAGTATCATCGCCCCACTCATGACAGACCAAGACGACTTGCTGCGACGCGCCGCGCGCGTGCTGCCCGGCGGCGTGCTCGGGAGCCACCGGAGCGGTCCCGGCCTCGAGTTCGTGGTCAGGGAGGGCCGCGGCGCGTACCTCTGGGACATGAACGGCCGCCGTTACCTCGACTACCTCCTCGGCTCGGGACCGATGCTCCTCGGCCACGCGCACCCCGCCGTCGTCGCGGCGGTCGAGCAGCAGATGGCGCGCGGCACCTCGTACTTCCTCCTCAACGAGCCCGCGATCCAGCTGGCCGAGGAGATCACGCGGGCGGTGCCGTGCGCCGAGCAGGTGCGCTACACGTCGAGCGGGAGCGAGGCGACGTTCTTCGCGCTCCGCGTGGCGCGCGCGTTCCGCAAGCGCGAGAAGGTCATGAAGTTCGAGGGCGGCTTCCACGGCACGCACGACTATGCGCTGATGAGCGTGACGCCGCGCTCGCCGAAGGCGTTCCCGGCGCCCATGACCGACTCGGCGGGCATCCCGCACGCGCTGGAGGGCGAGGTGCTCGTCGCGCCCTACAACGACCTGCCGACCGCCGAGGCGCTGATCGCCGCGCATCACGACGAGCTCGCGGCGGTGCTCATCGAGCCCTACCAGCGGACGATCCCGCCGGCGCCGGGCTTCCTCGCGGGGCTCCGCGCGGCGACGCGGCGCCACGAGGTCCCGCTCGTCTTCGACGAGATCGTCACGGGCTTCCGCTTCGCCTACGGCGGCGCCCAGGAATTCTACGGCGTCGTCCCCGACCTCGCGGCCTTCGGCAAGGTGCTCGCGGGCGGGTTTCCGCTCGCGTGCGTCGCCGGCCCGAAGGTGATCATGCGCCACTTCGACGCCGCGCTCGAGGGCACGCCGGAGTACGTGTGGCAGGCGGGGACGTTCAACGGCAACGCGATCGCGTGCGCCGCGGGCCTGGCGACGCTCGCCGAATTGCGCAAGCCCGACACGTACGCGAGGCTCTTCCGGACCGGCGGGCGGCTCCGCGACGGCCTCGCCGCGGCCGTGCGGAAGCACGGGCTCGCCGCGCAGGTGAGCGGCGAGCCGCCCGTGTTCGACATCGTCTTCACCGACCGTCCGATCGTGGACTATCGGGCGACGCTCACCGCCGACCGCGAGCTGATCAAGCGCTTCAACCAGGAGCTGCTGCGGCGCGGCGTGGTGAAGGCGGTCAACAAGATCTACGTGTCGCTCGCCCACACCGACCGCGACGTCGACGAGACGCTCGAGGTCTTCGACCAGGCGCTGGCGGCGCTCGCGGCCGGCGTCTCCGGCGGGAGGATGCCCCCATGACTTCCAGCACGACGCACGAGAACTCCCCGAGTCGGCGCGAGCTGCTCAAGGTCGGGGCGGGAGCGTTGGCGGGCGCCGCGGTCCTCCCGTACCTGGGGCCAGGCGCCGCGGAGGCGCAGACACCCAAGCGGGGCGGTACCCTGCGCCTGACCTTCCTGGCGGACCCGCTCCACTTCGATCCTCACCAGACGGTCTCGTTCGTGACGATGGTTCCGCTCTCGTTCGTCTACAGCCGGCTCGTGAAGGTGAAGGCGGGCCCGTCCGTCAAGCCGATGACGTATCCGGTCGAGCCCGACCTCGCCGAGTCGTGGACCCAGACGAACGACACGACCTATATCTTCAAGCTCCGGAAGGGCGTCCGCTGGCATCCGAAGCCGCCGGTCAACGGACGCGAGCTGACGGCCGACGACGTCAAGTACACCTACGAGCGGTTCCTCACGATCACGGGCAACCCCAACAAGCCGGTGCTCGAGTACGTCGACAAGATCGAGGCCGTCGACAAGCACACGGTCAAGTTCACGCTCAAGGAGCCGAACGCCTGGTTCCTGGACCTGCTGGCGTCGACCTCGACCTGGATCATCGCCAAGGAATGCGTGGAGAAGTTCGGCGACCTCAAGAAGGTCGAGTCGGTCGTCGGCACCGGGCCCTGGATGCTCGAGCACTGGGAGCCGAACGTCAAGCTTGTCTACGTGCGTAACCCGAACTACTTCGTCCCCAGGCTGCCCTACGCGGACGGCGTCGACGTGCTGATCGACAGGGATCCGTCCTCACGCCTGGCCGCGTGGCTGAGCGGCAAGACCGACTTCGGCCCCGAGTACCAGCACGCGGTGCGCTGGCTCGACGCGCCGCTGGCCCGGCAGCGGAAGCCCGGGCTCCAGACCGCCGAGTACACCTGGTTCACCAGCGGCGCCATCGGCTTCAAGCTCGGCAACCCGCCGTTCAACGACGTCCGGGTCCGGAGGGCGCTGGCGCGCGCCAGCAACCTCGCCGAGGTGTTCGAGTCCCTGGCCTTCTCGCAGGGCCACTGGGCGCCCAACCCCGCCGTTCCCGCCGCGTTCGCCGACTGGTCGATTCCGATCGACCAGCTCGGACCCGAGGGCCGCAAGCTCTACGAGTTCAACACCGCCGAGGCCAAGCGCCTGCTGGCCGAGGCCGGCCTCCCGAACGGATTCAAGACCTCGGCGGAGGCGGCCGCGACGGTGTACGGGCCCGACTACGACGACTTCGTGCAGATCACGCTCAAGAACTGGAAGGCGGCCGGCATCGACGCCGATCTGAAGCTCAAGGAGTACGGGGCGTTCATCTCCAGCACCATCTTCGGGAAGTTCGACGGCATGTTCGTCGGGCTGCGCGGCGCCTGGGCCGACCCCGAGGCGTACTTCTACCGCTGGTTCATGCCCGGCCAGCCGCTCAACGTCTGGGGCGTGAACGATCCCAAGCTCACGGACATGATCAGGCTTCAGCGGCGCACCTTCGACGTCGCCAAGCGCAAGCAGGTCGTGTTCGACATCCAGCGATACCTCGGCGAGCAGGCGCTCTTCGGCCCGGACGGATCGATCAAGATCCTCTCCGCCTGGGACGCGCACATCAAGAACTACATGCCGAACAACGGCTTCGATTACGGTGGGCGGCTGATGGCCGCGTGGATCGACAGGTAGACCGCGTCGCCCCGGGTGGTATCCGGGACCGTCATGCGTGTCTACGTTCTTCGCCGTCTGCTGGTCGCCCTCCCGTCGTTGCTCATCGCATCGCTCATCGTGTTCACGCTGCCGCGCCTGATCCCGGGCGACGTCGTCCAGCTCATGCTCCAGGAGAAGGCGTACGGCAAGGACCTCGAGGACCTCCGCGCGAAGCTCGGACTGAACCGCCCGATCCACGTGCAGTACTTCGACTGGCTCGGGTCGATCGCACAGGGGAACTTCGGGGAGTCGCTGTGGACCCGCCAGCCGGTCCTCACTGAGCTGGCGCGGCGGCTACCCGTGAGCGCCACGCTCGGGGTCATGGCGACCGCCGTGGCCATCGTGATCGGCATCCCCATCGGTGTCCTCGCCGCCATCCGCCAGGACGGCGTGCTGGACTTCTTCGCCCGTAGCGCCGCCATCCTCGGTCTCTCCATCCCGGCCTTCGTCACCGCGATCCTCGTGACCCTGCTCCCGGCGATCTGGTGGGGGTGGACTCCGCCGCGCTTCGTCGAGCTCTCGAAGGACCCCGCGGCGCACATCGTCCAATTCATCTTGCCGGCGATCATCCTCGGTGTCGCCTCCGCCGCCGGGATCATGCGGCTGACGCGCGGGATGCTGCTCGAAGTGCTCCGGCAGGACTACGTGCGGACGGCGTGGGCGAAGGGCCTGCGCGAGCGTGTCGTGGTGCTCAAGCACTCGCTGAAGAACGCGCTGATCCCGGTGGTGACGGTGCTGGGGCTCCAGGTGGCCGCCATCGCCGGCGGCGCCGTGATCATCGAGTGGATCTTCGGGATCCCGGGCATGGGGCAGTTCCTCGTCGAAGCGATCGTGCAGCGGGACTACCCGGTGATTCAGGGAGTCAACCTGGTCATCGTCGGCATCATCGTCGTGACGAACCTGTCGGTGGACCTCGTCTACGCCGTGCTGGACCCGAGGATCCGCTACTAGGCGCGTGGCGAATTCCGTCCAGACCCTTCCGGTTCCGCAGACGCTGCCGCGGCCGTGGCGGT